>JBEKLU010000079.1:0-24359 GCA_050010035.1 Roseiarcus sp. | reverse complement strand
GGCGAGGCCTACTGGCCGGCCGGCAAGCCCTATCACCAAGCCAAGATCGCCGAGCTCGGGCGCTCCAAGATCATCGAGACGGCGCGAAAAATGGGGCTGACGACGCCGCTCGTCGACACCGTGTCGCTGCCGGTCGGCGCCGACGAGGTCAAGATGATCGACATGGTGGCCGCCAACGCGCTGCTCGCCAACGGCGGCAAGCGCGCGACGCCCTACGCGGCGATCGAAATCCGCAATTCGGCCGGCCAGGTGATCTACACCCGCGCCGCCAACGGGCCGGCGCCGGTTCAGGTCTTGCCGACCGACAAGATCGCCGAGATGAACAACATCCTGACCCACGTGCTCACCGAGGGCACCGGCCGCGCGGCGCAGATCCCCGGCCTCGTCATCTCCGGCAAGACCGGCACGACAAATGGGCCGACCAACGCTTGGTTCAACGCCTACACCGGCAACCTCGTCGGCAGCGTGTGGTTCGGCAACGACGACAACTCGTCGATGACCGGCAATATGCAAGGTGGCGCGCTGCCGGCGCAGACCTGGCGCGCCATCATGGCCTACGCGCATCAGGGCCTCGAGCCGAAGCCGCCCTTCGGCGTCCCAGCGCCGGCGGCGGGAGCGGAAATCGCCGTCGCGCCGGCGGCGAGGAGCGGCGCGGGCATCGTCGAGGCGCCGCGGCAAATCGGGCTGTCGCCGCGCTCGACGCAACTCATCCTCGAGATCGGCGACATCGCGCGCTCCGCGCAACGGCGCAGCGCCGCGCTCGATTCGCCCGCCAGGTACGCCGATCAGACGAACGACGCGGTGACGATCGTCCGCGGCGGCGTCATGGGGCCGTGATCGCGCGCGCTTGACTTCGCGAGGCCGGCTCGCGATTTATCGATCGAGGCTTGTCGCCGATCAAGGCCTGGACGGCTCGGGACTTTCCGCGTGACGATGTTGGTGAAAGCAAGTGTCGCCTGCGCGATCGGCCTTGCGCTCGGGCTTTGGGCGAGCCGGGCGATCCTGGCAGGCGGCGCCCCGTTCGGCGTCGTCGACATCGGCGCCTGGGGCGTCGCGACGAAGGCGGGTTCGCTCGACGCCGACCCCTACACGCGCGCGAGCCTGGAGCGCAGCGGCGAGATTCCGCTGGCGCTCGGCGAGGGGCTGCAGCTCGTCGCGCGCGTCGACGACGCCGGACGGCCGCTCGACGCGCGTTGCGCCTACCGCGTGGGGTCGCGCACCCCGGCGGCGCGGTACTGGACCTTGAGCCTGGTCGATCGCGACGGCTTACCGGTCGACAACGCGGCAGGGCGCTACGGCTTCCGCTCGAGCGAGATCTTACGCGACGCCGACGGCGGGTTTTCGGTCTTCGTTTCGGCGAAGGCGCACGCCGGCAACTGGCTGCCGATCGGCGCGCCGGCGCCGTTCGCGCTGGCGCTGCGGCTCTATGATTCGCCGCTCAGCGCCACCGCCGGCGGAATCGAAAAGAGCGCGGCGCCTTCCATCGTCAAGGAAGGTTGCGCATGAGCCTTCGCGAACGCCTGGCCGAGGCGGCGATTTTCCTGGCCGCCGTCGCGATCGTCGGCGCCCTCGTTCATCTGATCGTGATCCTCGTCATTCCGGTCGTCGCCACGCGCGACGCCTTCGCGCGCCTCGAAGAGCTCGGCCCCGTCGACGAGACGATCGCGCTGCCGCGGCCGAGCCCGTCGGAGCGCCGCTTCCCCTACGCCGATCCCGCGCTGGCCAGCGCCTTCTGCCGCTTCGACCTCGCCGCGGGTCCGCTGCGCGTCACGGCGCCGGTGGGACGGGCCGGCTTCGCCTCCCTGTCGTTTCACACGCGCCGCGGCGCCGTGTTCTACGCCTTGACCGACAAGGCCGCGACGCACGGCTTCATGCAGGCGATCGTCGTCACGCCGGCCCAGTTGCGCGCGCTGGCCGCCCACGACGACGAAGACAATCCGCCGCAGGACCTTCGCATCGTCTCCGCGACGAACGAAGGTTTCGTGTTGATGCGCGCCTTCAGCGAATTGCCCAGCCTCTATGCGGCGGCCGAGGAGCAGGTCAAGTCGCTGAGCTGCGCGCCCGAACCGATGCCGAAATGAGCGACGGCCGCCGCGACGGCGCTCGCCGGAGTGGACATTGGCGAGCATTCCGGCGATGGTTGGACGGGGGCGGAAGCGTTGATTGCGAGGACGGTTATCGGTGACGACGTTGCTGGTGACTCATGCGGCCTGCTCGGCCCATGACATGGGCGAAGGCCATCCGGAAAGGCCCGATCGCCTGCGCGCCCTCGATCAGGCGCTCGAAGACGAAATGTTCCAACTGCTGGTTCGCGAGAGCGCGCCGCGCGCGGCGATCGAGGCGCTGACCCGCGTTCATCGCGCCGACTACGTCGCCGCCATCCAGCAGGCCTCGCCGAGCCAGGGAATCATTCAGCTCGACGCCGACACCGCGATGTCGCCGGGAACGTGGGAGGCCGCGCTTCGCTCCGCCGGGGGAGCGACGTACGCGGTGGACGAAGTGACGAGCGGGCGGGTCGCCAACGCCTTCGTCGCCGCGCGGCCGCCCGGACATCACGCCGAAACGGCGACGCCGATGGGCTTTTGCTTCTTCAACAACGCCGCGATCGCCGCCCGCCACGCCCAGGCGGTCCACGGGCTCGAGCGCGTCGCCATCGTCGATTTCGACGTGCACCACGGCAACGGCACGCAGGACATCTTCTGGAGCGATCGGACCGTCATGTACGCCTCGACCCACCAGATGCCGCTCTATCCCGGCACCGGCGCGCGCAGCGAATGCGGCGAGCACGATCAGATCGTCAACGCGCCGCTGCGCGCCGGCGACGGCGGCGACGTGTTCCGCGAGGCGTTCAGCGAGGCGATCCTGCCGCGCCTGGAGGCGTTCAGCCCCGATCTCGTCGTCATCTCCGCCGGTTTCGACGCCCACTACCGCGATCCGCTCGGCAATCTCAACCTGCGCGAGGCGGATTTCGCCTGGGCGACGCGACGCCTGATGGCGATCGCGCAGGCGCGGTGCGGCGGACGCATCGTCTCGCTGCTCGAGGGCGGCTACGATCTCGAGGGCCTTTCCCGCTCGGTGGCCGCGCACGTCGGGGCGCTGATGGGCGGCTGAGCTGCGGCTTAGAGCGAAGCGCGTCTTTATCGGAAAACCGGTTCCCACTTTTCCGGGACGCGCTCAGCCGTCGATCGCCTCGATGGCGCAAATCTCGATGCCGAAGCCGGCGAGGCCGACGTATTTGCGCGGGTTGGCGGTGCGCAGGCGGATCGAGGAGACGTCGAGGTCGCGCAGGATCTGCGCGCCGAGGCCGATTTCGCGCCATTGCGTGGCGCGCGCGCCGTCCGAGCCTTGCGGCTCGGCGCCGCTGAGGTTGGCCGGCACGCCCGCCGAGCCGTCGCGCAGGTAGACGAGCACGCCGCGGCCTTCCTTCTTGAACTGCTCCAACACGCGCGGGATGACGCCGCCGCCGAAGATGTCGCCGATGATGTCGGCGCGGTGCAGACGCGCCGGCACGTCGCGCCCGTCGCCGATCGCGCCGTGGACGAAGGCGAAATGCAGCACCGGATCGAACGAGGTGCGATAGGCGTAGCCGGTCAGCTCGCCGATCGGCGTCTTGACCGGAAAGCAAGCGACGCGCTCGACCAGCTTCTCTCGCGCCTGGCGGTAGGCGATGAGATCGGCCACCGCGATGCGCGTCAGGCCGTGCCTGGCGGCGAAGGCCTCGATCTGCGGCCCGACCATCACCGTGCCGTCGTCGTTGGCCAGCTCGCAGATCACCGCCACCGGGGCCAAGCCGGCGAGCCTGCACAGATCGACCGCCGCTTCGGTGTGGCCGGAGCGCATCAGCACCCCGCCCTCCTTGGCGATCAGCGGGAACACGTGGCCGGGGCGGACGAAATCGCTCGCGCCCATGTTGTGGTTGGCGAGCGCGCGCACGGTGTTGCAGCGCTGCTCGGCGGAAATGCCGGTGGTCATGCCGTGCTTGACGTCGACCGACACGGTGAAGGCGGTGCCCAGCGGCGCGTCGTTCATCGCCACCATCGGGGCGAGGTGCAGGCGGCGCGCCTCGTCCCCCGTCAGCGGCGCGCAGACGATGCCGCAGCAGTTGCGGATGATGAAGGCCATTTTTTCCGGCGTGCAGAGGGACGCGGCGACGATGAGGTCGCCCTCGTTCTCGCGGTCGTCGTCGTCGGTGACGACGACGATTTCGCCGCGCGCGATCGCCTCGATCGCTTGGGAGACGTGATGCGTCATTTGGCTTCCCCATTCCGACGGCGCCGCGCCGTCGAGAAAATCGTTCGGCGTGACCGCGCCGCGCGTCTGCGCCCGGATGCGTTGGGCCGTCTCGCGCGACACCCACGCCCCGTCCTCGCGGCAGATCTGCGTCACCGCGCCGGGCGAAACGCCGATGCGGCGCGCGAAATCGGCGCGCTTGACGCCGTTGCGCGTGAGCCACTCGGCGAGCTTCATGGTGGGACCCTAGAACGCCGAATGTTTGAATTCAATTCAATTTTCGCGCCGCATTCAGTATGAGTCAAACCAGCTTGACGAGCATCTTACCGAAATTGCCGCCGTGCAGCAGGTCGACGAGCGCCTGCGGCGCGCTTTCGAGACCCTCGCGGACCGTCTCGCGCCACTTGAGGCGGCCCGCGGCGACGTGGCCGGCGAGTTCGCCGAGCGCCTGCGGCCACAGCGGCAGGTGGTCGGAGACGATGAAGCCCTCGACCTTGATCCGCCGCACCAGGAACAACGCCATGTTCGGCAGCGCAGTCGGCGGCCCCTCGTAGGAGGCGATCAGGCCGCAGATCGCGATGCGGGCGAAATCGTTGAGCCGCCGCAAGCACTGCGCGAAAGGCTCGCCGCCGACGTTCTCGAACAGGCCGTCGAGCCCGCCCGGCAGCGCCGCCTTCATCTCCGCGGCGAAACGCGGCGACTTGTGGTCGACGCAGACGTCGTAGCCCAGTTCGCTCATGGCGTAGGCGCATTTCTCGGCGCCGCCGGCGACGCCGACGGCGCGCGCCCCGGCGATCCCAGCGAGCTGGCCGACCACCGAGCCGACCGCGCCGGTCGCGGCCGTGACGACGACCGTCTCGCCTTTCTTCGGCGCGATGATCCTATTGAGGCCGTACCAGGCGGTCACGCCGGGCATGCCGACCGGGCCGAGGTAGGCCTGAAGGGGAATCGTCTCGGCGTCGACGACGGTGAGATCGCGCCCGTCGCTCAGCGCGTAGAGCGCCCAGCCGCCCATGCCGACGACGAAATCGCCCGGCTTGAAGCGCGGATGGTTCGAGGCGACGACCTCGCCGACCGTCCTGCCGCCCATCGTCGCGCCCAGTTCCTGCGGCTTGGCGTAGGATCGAACGTCGTCGAGCCGGCCGCGCATGTAAGGGTCGAGCGAGAGATAGTGGTGGCGCACCAGGACTTCGCCGGGGCCGGGCGCTCCGAGCGGGACCTCGATGAGGCGGAAATTTGCCGGCGAGACCTTGTCGATCGGTCGCGATTCGAGAACGATTTGCTGGTTGAGCGGCATGGCGGGCTCCTGAAGCTCCAAGAGGCGAAGCCGCGACCTAACAGGAAGCGGCGCGATCGTCGACTTGTCGCGCCGAGGGGCTCGATCGGGAACGGTCCGTTAACCCCCGTTCTCCATTGTCGGCATTCGACGGATCGTCGGTTTCCACGCGCAATCGACGAAGGCATGATGCCGCTGCGTCGAGTCGGCGCCGGCGCCGACATGTCCCCCCGCTCTGCATCGTCGCGAACTCGCTTTTGCGCCGCGGCGGGAACCATCCGGGCGGCCGCGGGGCCGGCTCGGGATCGCAGGCGGCCACACTCGAGAGAGCCGGCAGGTGTTTTGAAAAAGGCGCGCGGCGCGACGGGCCCCTTCGGTTTTGGTGAATTCTCAACAATCCATGGGTGCGCAAATGAGCGAGAGCGTAAAAGTCGGCGCCGGCAAGGGCAGCGAGCTGATCGCCTTCAACATCGGATCGCAGGAATTCTGCATCGGCACCACCTCGGTGAGGGAGATCAGGGGCTGGACGCCGGCCACCGCGCTGCCGCACGCCCCGGTCTTCGTGCTCGGCGTCGTCAATCTGCGCGGCGTCGTCCTGCCGATCGTCGATCTGGCGGTGCGCCTGGGCTTCCCGCCGACCGAGCCGACCGCGCGTCACGCCATCATCGTCGTCGAGTTCGGCCATCAGGTCGCGGGCCTGCTGGTCGACGGCGTTTCCGACATCTTCACCGCCGGCGAGGAGCAGATCCAGCCGACGCCCGACGTCGCCGCCGAGACCGCCAAGCTGTTCCTGCGCGGCGTCATCGCCATGGACGGCCGCCTCATCGGCGTCATCGACATCGAGAACCTGCTGCCCTCGCCCGAAGCGGTCGCTGCGTAAGCGAAGCGCGGCCGAACGCGTTCGACCCCGGTCGAGGCGATCACGCTCTCGCCGCGCCGAAGCGCGTCGGCGCAGCCGTTCACGACGAAGCGTGCATCGATGATTGCAAGGCCAAAGGCGAAGACCGAGTGGAAAGCGGACCTGCGGACCATTCGAGCGGATGACCGGGGTGCGCCGACTTGCGGCGCCTTATCGGCGTTGTGTTTCGGCGCAAAAATCTCGCGCTCGCGCCCCGCGTTGCGGCGGCGCATACGCACGCGCCCAATTTCGGTCGCTGTAAAGCGGTTCTTCAGTCGCTGTGAAGCGGTAGCTCGGTCACTTTTGGGTCGCCTTCGCAAGGCCTTTCCGCAGATCGTCTCCGTTCATCACGGGTACGACCTCGACCGACGCATTCAGATTTAAGAAGAAAGGTTCGACAGCCTCGACAATCTGTGAAGGATCAGCAAGATCAAAAAAAATCATTCCACCACGCTTACCGTCAAATGGCGCGAAGTATGCGGCCTCCGGTTTCAGTTTATTCAATATAGCCTCTAGCGTCTTTCCAAGAGACCCATCTGTAAAGGCTTGATTACCTTTTTCTACGGGCAGCAAGAATCTCAACATCATGCGCATTTTCGCCTCCATTGTACTTCTAGGCTGAGATAAACTTCTATCGCATCGGCGGAGAAGGCGTCGTCGCGCCCCGAAATTATGCGCGTCGCAGGGTGGAAAGAAGGCGTTCGCTCCATTCTCGCCGGACCGTCGCCGACCGGCTGAAGACCGCCGTCCGCGACGGCGTTCCCACCGCGCGAACCGTCCGGGGCCGAGCTTGCAACGGAACTCTTGACGCTCACTCGCGCCACGCGTCGAACAGGATGAACTGAAGCGGCGCGCTTCTTACTTCGCCGAATTCGTCGCGCAGCGATTGCACGACCGCGCGCTCCAGCTTTTCCGGCTCGACGCCGCGCGCGCGGATCTGGTCGACCAGCGGGCTGCCGCGAACCAGGCCGGCCGCGAAGGCGTCGAAATCGGCGATCGGCCCCTGTTGGCGCACCAGGTCGACGCGAAGCCCGTGAAAGCCGTTGGCGAGCAGCGACGCCTTGATCGGATCGATGGCGGCGTAGCCGAAGGGGACGTCGAGGAACGGCGGCGGGTCGACGTCGAAGGCGTCGCGCAACGCGTCGGAAACGATGCGGCCGAAGGTGTTGTGCTCCCGCGTGTCCCACACGCTGAAGACGTAGTGCCCGCCCGCGGCGAGCACGCGGCGCGCTTCGCGATACCCCTTGTCCTTCTCGGGAAAGAACATGACGCCGAACTGGCAGACCACGGCGTCGAACTCGCCGTCGGCGAACGGCAGCGCGGTCGCGTCCGCCGCCTGGTGAGCGACCTTCTCGTCGGGCCGGAACTTCGTGCGCGAAACCTCGAGCATCGCCGCGTTGAGGTCGGTGGCGACGATGTCGGCGGCGGGCGGCATCGCGTCGCGCAGCCGCCGGGTGACGATGCCTGTGCCGGCCGCGGTCTCCAGCACGCGCGACGGCTCCAACGCCGCCACGCGCCGCGCGGCGACGTCGGCGGGCTCGGCGAATATGACCGGCCCCAGCCCTTTGTCGTAATAGTCGGGGATGGACCCGACGAACCGGGTGGGATCGTCGCGCACCGACATGTCCCGCCTCCCATGCGACATTATGTCGCGTATTGTTTGGCACACATCCTGCGGGGTGGTCAACAGCGATAGTTCGCTTTTCGCCTCGGACGACGACTGGCGACCCCAATGCGCGGCGACCTCGACGCGCGCGTCCGAAGGGGGAGCGGATATTTGCGACAGAAAATTGCAACGATTAAGCGTTTGATAGTCTTAGGTTCGCTGCGCGTTTCAAATATCTTGAGATATGCGCGATCTTGGGTGTGGCGGCCGGGTCTCAATCGTGAGCGTCGGATTGAGCTCTTGAGAAGCGGAAATCAGGAATGAGTTTCGAGAGGCGTTCGGGCGGATTTTGGGACGGCTCCAGCCTTCCGGCGGCGATCTCGTAAGAACCTACGTTTTCGAGAAGCCGCCTAAATTGCCGCGTCGTCGGCTTTCTGCGAAACTGCGGACAGGGCAGGCGAGGGCGGATTTCCACCGGTTTCGTCTGCACGCGACCCACAACGACGCTTTGTCACCGTCAATTGACGCATTGCACATGGATTATTCGATCACCTCGTCAACGATGGCGAGTGGTGTCGGCGGGACCCGACGGGCATCTGGTCGAACTGGCGAAGCCTCTTATCTTCATATTCCAGAACTTGACTCGTCTACGCCACATTTCTTTCAGTCAAGGACTCTAGCGGCGCAAAGCGCAGGGGATGCAGCGTGGCGTTCGACGTTTTCATCAGCTATTCGAGCCAGGACAAGCCGACTGCCGATGCTGCATGCGCGACGCTCGAAGGTGCGGGCATTCGCTGCTGGATTGCACCGCGCGATATTCTGCCCGGAACCGATTATGGCGAGTCGATCGTCAACGCGCTCGAAAATGCCAAAGTCTTTGTCCTTATATTTTCCAATAGCGCCAATGCCTCCGCGCAGATCAAGCGCGAAGTCGAGCGTGCGGTCAGCAAGGGAATTCCGATCATTCCAGTACGCATCGAAGATGTTGTGCCCAGCAAGACGTTGGAATACTTCATCAGCACACCGCATTGGCTCGACGCATTTCCGCCACCCCGCGAAAAATATTTCGCGAAACTGATTGAATCCGTGCAAGGTCTCCTTGGCGGTGAAAGAGGCAGCGCGCCGACGGATGCCAAGGCGGCCAAGGCGCCTGCGACTTTCGCCAAAAAGCCGACAGGTCGGCGGCTGTTCGCCTTGGCGGCCGTCGCCGCGGCGTTCGTCCTCGTTGTAGCGGGAGGCTATACTCTCAACCGAATGCAGAGCCAGCCGCTGGTTCGCACGCTCACCGGACACGGCGCTGAAGTGGATTCGGTTGCGTTCTCGCCCGATGGGAAACTCATTGCCGCCGGCGGCGGCTATGACGCATCGATCGATATCTGGACCACCGCAGATGGCCAGCTGCAATCGCCCGTGATTTCTGGTTTTTATGGTCACACCGCCCCGTTTTCTCCCGACGGCAAAACCATTGCCAGCGGCAGTGACGACAATGTCAGGATTTGGGACGCCGCGTCGGGTCGCGTTCTGCATACCTATTCGGGACATACCGACAAGGTGTTGGCGGTCGCATTCTCGCACGACGGCAAATTGCTGGCGTCGGGCGGCAAGGACAAGATGGTCTTTGTCTGGGACCTCGCTGGCAATGCGCCCGTGCGCCAACTCGCCGGCCACGCGGACCAGGTTTATTCGGTGGCGTTCTCTACGGACGGCAAATGGATTGCCTCCGCCAGCTTCGATCAAAAAGTGATCGTGTGGGACGTCGCCAGCGGCCAGCCTGTGAAGACGCTCACCGGTTCCAACAAGATGATTGCCGCGATTTTTTCCTCGGATGACCGATGGCTGGCCACCGCAGGCTGGGATGGCAATGTGACGATTTGGGATATCGACAGCTGGCAGCCTGTGCGCGTCTTTCCCGGCGATGGACAGATCGTGACATCGACGGCGTTCTCGCCGGACAACAAGCTGATCGCTTCAGGCGGCTATGACCATGCCGTGAAGCTTTGGGACACTGCGACCGGCGCGCTTGTCCGAACTTTCGACGGCCACAGCGATATAGTTTGGGGAGTCGCCTTTTCGCCGGACGGCAAAACCATCGCATCCGCCAGTGGTGATAGAACTGTCAAAATCTGGAAAACGCCGTAGTCGCTAGGCGATCCTCTCCTGCCGGCTTGGGCACTAGCCCGAGGCTGCGCATAGGCACGACACGGTTACGCGGTTACGGTTACGCCCGGTTACGGTGATGGTGACACGGCATCTGAAATGATTAAACTCAAGGCGTGAGCTTGGGCTCACGCGAACCCTCATCGTCTAGCCCGGTTAGGACGTCTGACTTCTAATCAGAAAACGTCGGTTCAAATCCGACTGGGGCTCGCGAAAGTTTTGGTTTGAGATGAGGCGAACGGCCAAAGCGACCAAAGTGCAAAATAAGGCCCGTCAGAAATGACATATATATGCCCGTCATTTCTGACATCGTGATGGGCGTCACATGTGGCTGTCGAAGAAAGACGATCGTCGAATAGCACGCATCGGTATCAGGACGCAGCATCACACAGGAATGCCCGTCAGAAATGACGCCCTGAAACGAGGGTTAACGGCCTTGCCTTTGGGCCCAAAGCGTCGGCATATCTCCGGCCATGACAACAGCCGCCCCCCCAACCGCAGCAATCCTCAAGATGCCAACGCCTCTCTCGCCTACGGAAAAGCGTAAGGCCGAGGACAAGTTCGGCAAGCAGGTCTTGACCCACGGATTCACACAGCTTCCGAACCTGCTCCTCCATGCACAGGCAAAGCTGAAGATCACACCGACGCAGTTCAACGTCCTTATTCATCTCATCGAGCATTGGTGGGACGCGGACAAAGCGCCCTTCCCGAAAATCGAAACGATCGCTCGACGAATGGGAAAGAGCGAGCGCATGGTTTTGCGCTATCTCGACGGTCTTGAGGAAGCTGGCCTCATCAAGCGCGTGCACCGTTTTCGTGGCAAACAAAAACAGGTGTCCAGCTTCTATAAGCTGGACGGCCTGCGGGTGCGCCTAATCGAGATCGAGCCAGAGATTAGGAGGGCGAAGGAGCACAAGGATCGGCGGATGAAAAAGGCTGAATCCGCTGCCTGAATTACGCGGCGTAGCTCAAAGGATAGAATGCGATGCCAACCCGCGAGGTATGCGAACTAACAATCCGGCTGTGGGGAGTCTTCGAGGGCGTCGGTTGCGGGATCGGCGCAACCGAACTCACTGCCGTCACCCTGGCGTTTATCGGTTTGGGTGCTCTCCGCCTCTGGCTCAAGACAAGGTAGCACTGCCTAGCCGTTGCAGCCGCATAAGGTCCATTATGCAACGCGCCCGCCCGCCGCCGCCAGATCGCGTTGCTTTTCGGTGGACGCGGCTATCGCCCTCTCGTCGCGCGCGCTGCGGTGTTCATACTGCTTTTCGGTCGAAGGGAACGCCGCCGAGTGGCGAGGAAAACGGCGCCGCTTCCCGACTCCGACAATGGTTTTCTGAAAAGCGCAAATCGTGCTACGCTTCTTTTTGTCGCCCTGCATCCTATCCGTCTCGCCGACGGCCAAGGGCGCGGGTCTCGGGACGAAGATCGGGCCGAGAAATTTGGAGGAAAGAGAAATGGCCCTTGGCGGCCTTGCAAGCCGCTGATTTCCCAGAAAACGGCCAAAGGATTCTTTGGAAATGTTTGGAGAAAAAGGCCCAAAATTTGGAAATGTTTGGCGTGGATTTGGAAAAGCGCGCCGAGCCCGAGGTCCGGCGAAGGGAAGAAGCTTCTCGTCGAGCGCGTTCCCCTCGCCTCGGACTACGGTGACGCGCGCCCCTTCCCCCTTTGCGGGGGAAGGTGGCCCGACGAAGTCGGGTCGGATGAGGGGGGCGCCGCAAGGCGCTTTGTCGGCATAGGCGCGACCCGTGGCAATTCATACGGTATAAGCGAAGAAATCTTCGTTGTGGTCGAAGCAACGCGCCGTGCGGCGCGACCCCTCATCCGTCACGCTCCGCGTGACACCTTCCCCCGCAAGGGGGGAAGGGGCGGACAACGCCGCTCAGTCGAGCCGAAGGCGCCGCCGCTAGATCGCCCCGAACAGCTTGTCGAGCAGCCCCTTGTCGCGCCGCGCCGGTTCGGCGGGCGCGTAATTGCCGACGTTGGGGATCGACGCCGGCGGCACGGGGGCGTCGGAGGCGGCCGGGGCGAGCGCGCGCCCGACCATCGGGGCCGGCGCCGGCGGCGCGGGCTGCGCGGCTCGGCCGATGGCGAGCGGCGCGCCGACGGCTTCGGGCGGCTGAGGGGGCGGCGCGGATTCGGCGGCGGGCGCGTCGGCGTTGCGCCAGGTTCCCGACGGCAGTTCGGCGACCGGCACGCCCTGGTGGGCCGCCTTCATGAAGCGGCTCCAGATTTCGACCGGCAGATTGCCGCCCGATACTTTCTTGGTCGGCGAGTTGTCGTCGTTGCCGAGCCATACGCCGGCGACGAGGTAACTGGTGTAGCCGACGAACCACGCGTCGCGCCATTCCTGGCTGGTGCCGGTCTTGCCCGCGGCCTGCCAGCCCGGCAATTCGGCCTTGTGGGCGGTGCCGGTCAGCAGCGTCTCCTGCATCATCTGATTCATCATCGCGACGTATTGCGGGTCGATCACCCGGCCGAAGCTGGCGTTCTTGCGGGTGTAGAGCAACTTGCCGTTGGCGGTGCGCACGCGGGCGATCACGTGCGGCTGCACGCCGATGCCGCCGTTGGCGAAGGCGGCGTAGGCGGCGACGAGCTCGAGCGGCGTGACTTCCGACGTCCCCAGCGCGATCGAGGCGTTGGGCTCGAGGTCGGAGGCGATGCCGAGCCGATGGGCGGTGCGCACCACCGCCTTGGGGCCGACTTCCAGGCCGAGCCTGACCGCCACCGTGTTGAGCGACAGCGACAGCGCCTTGGTCAGCGTCACCGGCCCGAAATATTCGCGCGAATAGTTCTCCGGGCTCCAGCCCTTGACCGTGATCGGCGCGTCCTCGCGCACCGTGTCGGGCGTGAGGCCCTTCTCCAGGGCGGCGAGATAGACGAAGGGCTTGAAGGCGGAGCCGGGCTGGCGCTTGGCCGCGACCGCGCGGTTGAACTGGCTGTCGGCGTAGTTGCGCCCGCCGACCAGCGCCTTGACCGCGCCGTCGGGATCGAGCGCCACGACCGCCCCCTGGCTGACGCCGAATTTTCCGCCTTTGGCGTTGAGCTCCTCGGTCAGCGCCCGCTCGGCGTCGGCCTGCATCCTAGGGTCGAGCGTCGTGGTGACGACGATGTCCTGGTCGATCGCGCCGACGGTGTCGTCGAGCATATCCATGACGTAGTCGGCGGCGTAGTTGATCGACCCCGAGCCCTTCTCGCGCACGACCTGCGCGGGCGTGGAAAGCGCCACCTTGGCCATCGCCTCGGTGATGTCGCCCTGTTCGGCCATCGCGGTGATGACCAGCCCAGCGCGCTCGTTGGCCGCCGTCAGGTTGCGGTTGGGCGCCAACCGGGTCGGCGATTTCATCAGGCCGGCGAGAACGGCCGCCTCCGACAGGGTGACCTGCCGCGCGCTCTTGCCGAAGTATTTCTGCGCCGCCGCCTCGACGCCGAAGGCGCCCGAGCCGAAATAGACGCGGTTGAGATAGAGCTCGAGGATCTGGTCCTTGGAGTATTTGCGCTCCAGCCACAGCGCGAGAATCGCTTCCTGGATCTTGCGCGAGAGCGTGCGCTCCTGGGTGAGGAAGAGGTTCTTGGCGAGCTGCTGGGTCAGCGTCGAGCCGCCCTCCATGCCGCCTCGCCCCGTGACGTCGCGGATGACGGCGCGGCCGACGCCGACGGGATCGATGCCGAAATGCTGGTAGAAGCGCCGATCCTCGATCGCCACGAAGGCCTTGGGCAGATAGGGCGGCAGCTCGCCCAAATGCACCGCCGCGCCGCCGGTGTCGCCGCGATTGGCCAAGAGCGTGCCGTCGTCGGCGAGGATGGCGATGTTGGGCGGCCGCTTGGGCACCGCGAGCTGGTCGATCGGCGGCAATTGGCTGGCGTAATAGGCGAACAGGCCGGCGACGCCGACGAAGCCCCAAACGGCCAGCACGAATCCCCAATAGAGCAGCCGACCGAGCAAGGAGCGCCGGGGTTTCGCGCCCGAGCCGCGCCGGCCTCCGCCCGAACCGCGGCTCGCCTTCTTGGGCCGGCGCTGTGGGCGATCGGCGGGATCGGCGCGCAAGTCGTCGTCGCGGGCGCGGCCTCGCGGCGAACCGCCGAGCCGCGGCTCGATCCGCTGCGCGTTTCGCTTGCCGCCCCTGCCGAACATCGCTTGGGATCCCGCCTCGGGCCCTCCGACGGGTGGAGACCCCGCGAAAAACGCCGCCCGACCCCATCGAGGCTAAAGGCGGCGATTTAAGGGCCGGTTAAGGTTGCCCGAATCTTGATCGCCGCCGGGCGAGATTCGGTCGAATCCTGGGGAACCGCGGGGCCGGCGCCCTTGCGCATCCCGCATCTCCTTGGCAAAGTTCGCGCCCCGCGCGATAAGGCGGCTCGCGTCGCCGGGACGACGGAGCGATCAAAGAGGGGCCGCGCGTCGCTATTTTCGCGAGGGCGCCGCCGCGAGCGTGAAATTTGGGATGATGCGATGAAGGTCACCATAGAGCGTACGGCCCTGCTCAGGGCGTTGGGCCACGTCCATCGCATCGTCGAACGGCGCAACACCATCCCGATCCTCTCGAACGTTCTGATCGAGGCGCACGAGCGCCAGTTGACGCTCAAGAGCACCGACCTCGATCTCGAAGCGACCGAGTCGGCGCCCGCCGACGTCGCCCAGGCCGGCGCGACGACCGTGCCCGCCCATGTCATCTACGACATCGTGCGCAAATTGCCCGAAGGCGCGCAGGTCGGCCTGGAAATGACGGGGGAGGCGGGGCAACTGCTGCTGCGCTCGGGGCGCTCGCGCTTTTTCCTGCAGAGCCTGCCGGCTTCCGATTTCCCCGACCTCACGGCCGGCGAATTCACCCATCGCTTCGTCCTCGCCGCCGTCGATCTCAAGCGGCTGATCGACAACACCCAGTTCGCGATTTCGACCGAGGAGACGCGCTACTATCTCAACGGCATCTTCTTCCACACGGTGGAAGTCGGCGGCGCGACTCTCTTGCGCGCCGTCGCCACCGACGGCCATCGCCTCGCGCGGGTGGAGATCCCGGCGCCCAAGGGCGCGGCCGGCATGCCCGGCGTCATCGCGCCGCGCAAGGCGGTCAGCGAAGTGCAGAAGCTGCTCGAGGACATGGCCCAGGACGTCGTCATCGAGATTTCGACGACCAAGGCGCGTTTCCAGTTCGGCGACGTGGTTTTGACGACCAAGCTGATCGACGGCACGTTCCCCGATTACAGCCGGGTCATTCCCACCCACAACGACAAGCGCCTCGTCGTCGACAAGGAGCCGTTCGCCAAGGCGGTCGATCGCGTTTCGACGATTTCCTCGGAGCGCGGCCGCGCGATCAAGCTGGCGATCGCCGACAACAAGATGACGCTCTCGGTCAACAACCCCGATTCGGGCTCGGCGAGCGAAGAAATCGAGGTCGACTACGATTCGACGCCGATCGAGATCGGCTTCAACGCGCGCTACCTGCTCGACATCGCCGGCCAGCTCTCGGGCGACACGGCGCTGATCAAGCTCTCCGACCCCGGCTCCCCGACGATCATCCAGGATCGCGACGGCTCGGCGGCGCTCTACGTGCTGATGCCGCTGAGGGTGTGAGAGCCGGTTAAGCCCGCCCCGTCCGCAGCGTTCTCAGCACGACCGCAACGATCGTCTCGAAGCGGGCGGCCAGCGCGCCGCTCGCGATGTCCCGGTCGAGACGCAGCGCGACCGGGTGGATGAATCGGTGCGCGGCGTCGAAAATCAGCGACATCGCCCGGCGTCGGTCGGTCATGGCGAACGCGCCGGAGGCGACGCCTTCCTCGACGACGCGCTGGATTTCCGACTGGACCCGGGCGCGGTGCCGGCGCGCGCTGGAGCGTTCCTGCTCGAGCGATTCGATCAGCAGGTCGAACAGGGCGGGGTCGCCTTCCAGCTTCTGGCGATAGGCGCGATGGATCGAGGTCAGCATGCGCTCGAGCTTGTCGTAGGCGGGATCGGCGCCTTCGGCGGCCTCGCGCAGGCGCGTCTCGATCGGACGAAGCCAGGACGCCGTGATCTCCTCGAACAGCGCGGTCTTGGAAGGAAAATAGCGATAGACGTTGGCGTGCGTCATGCCCGCCTCTTGTGCGACGCCGACGACGGTGGCGCGCGCCGGGCCGAACTTGCGCACATGAGCCCGCGCGATTTCGAGGATGCGCGCTTCGACGGATTCGGCGGCCGACGATTGTGACAAGTGCAGTCTGGCTCCGGCGACGAGCGCGCGATGCTGGCATGAAACGCGAGGGCGCGCCAGCTAGGTTTCGACCAGGCCGCCGAGGTCGCCGGACGCGGAGCCGTTCCTGCCGCCGTGCGCTTCGCCGAGATAATCGACCGAGCGCATCTCGATCAGGCGCGAGGCGGCGCGGGCGAATTCGAACGCTTCCGCGCCGTCGGGCGCCCAATAGAGCTCGGCCGGCTCCGCCGCGGCCGAGGCGATCAGCTTGACGCGCATGTCGTAGAGCGCGTCGACGAGGGTGATGAACCGCCTGGCTTCGTTGCGCTCGCCCTCGCCGAGCGCGGGGATATGATCGACGACCAGCGTATGGAAGCGTTCGGCGATGGCGAGATAGTCGGCCGCGCCCAAGGGGCGTCGGCAAAGCTCGTCGAAGGAGAAACGCGCGACGCCATCGATCGCCTGGGGAACGCGCAAAGTCCGGCCGAGCAGCGCGATGTCCATCGGCGCGCCGCGCGTCGCGCCGGTCAGGCTCAAGAACGTCGCGTCGAGCGCCGCCCCGGCGCGCGCGTCGTCGGGACAGTAATACACCGGCGCGCGCGCGAGCTTCTCCAGGCGAAAATCGGTGCGCGCCGCGAGTTCGACGACGTCGAGCCGCTCACCCATCAACGCGACGAACGGCAGGAACAGCGCGCGGTTGAGGCCGTCCTTGTAAAGGTCGCCCGGCGCGGCGTTCGACGTCGCGACGACGACGACGCCGGCGGCGAACAGCGCCGTGAACAGCCGCCCGAGGATCATCGCGTCGGCGATGTCGCGCACGCCGAATTCGTCGAAGCACAACAGCCAGGCCTCTCCGGCCAGCGCCGCCGCCACCGGCGCGATCGGGTCCTCGCCGACGATCTCGCCGCGCTTGCGCATCTGCCGCCAGCGATGCACGCGCGCGTGGACGTCGGCCATGAAGGCGTGGAAATGGACGCGGCGTTTGAGCGCGAGCGGCGCGCCCTCGAAGAACATGTCCATCAGCAGGGTTTTGCCGCGCCCCACCGCGCCGTGAATATAGAGGCCGCGCGGCGCGCCGTTCGGCTTGGCGCCGATCAGGCGGCCGAGGGCGCCGGCGCGCCGGCCCGGCCGATAGCCGACGAGCCCCGCGGCGAGGCGGTCCAGGCGCGTCGCCAGTTCGGCTTGCGCCGGATCGGCCTCCAGGCGGCCGTCGGCGACGAGCGTCCTGTAGCGCCCGAAAACGGATCGGCTCATTGCGACGACGTCTCGCGGCGCGGCGCGATCGCGGCCGCCAGGGCATCGGGTCTGCGCCAAGACGGGGCGCCGGACGCGGTCGCCGAACTGGAGGCCTCAACCATCGAGCAACATTCGGCTGCCGCCCGCGCGCCTCATGAACGAAATTGCGCGTGACGGGACAGGGGATTGGAACCATGCGCGCGGGCAGCGATCCGACTCGCCGCCCTCGTCGCCGCCGGTTTTTGTCTTTTTGCGGCGCCGGAGTCAAAGGCCGCGGTCGCGCGGCGATAGCCGCCGCCGCGCGCATTGTCTACAATCGCGCCATGACCCAAGCTCCCCGTCCCGTCGGACCCGGCGACCATGTCTTTCTCGTCGACGGCTCGTCCTTCGTCTTTCGCGCCTATTTCCAGTCGATCCGGCAGGATCAGAAGTACAACTACCGCTCCGACCGGCTCCCCGTGGGCGCGGTGCGGCTGTTCGCGACCAAGGTGCTGCAATTCCTGCGCGACGGCGCGGCGGGGATCACGCCGACGCATCTGGCGATCATCTTCGACAAATCGGAGAATTCGTTCCGACGCGAAATCTATCCGCTCTACAAGGCCCATCGGCCCGATCCGCCGGCCGACCTGGTGCCGCAATTCCCGCTGATGCGCGAGACGGTGCGCGCGTTCGGCCTGACGCCGAT
Organism: Roseiarcus sp.; assembly: GCA_050010035.1. GTDB lineage: Bacteria > Pseudomonadota > Alphaproteobacteria > Rhizobiales > Beijerinckiaceae > Roseiarcus. The sequence goes on along the minus strand of JBEKLU010000079.1, from coordinate 6,104 downwards.
CGAGCAGGACCGCTACGAGGCCGACGACCTCATCGCCACCTACGCGCGCCAGGCGCGCGAGCGCGGCGCCGACGTGCTGATCGTCTCGGCCGACAAGGACCTGATGCAGCTCGTCGAGCCCGGGGTCGCGATGTTCGACCCCGCCTCGGGCGATCGCGAGGAGCGGCGCATCGGCCCCGACGAAGTCGTCGCCTATTTCGGCGCCGGCGCCGACAAGGTGGTCGACATCCAGGCGCTCGCCGGCGATTCCACCGACAACGTGCCCGGCGCGCGCGGCATAGGCGTCAAGACGGCGGCGCAACTGATCGGCGAATACGGCGATCTCGATACGCTGCTCAAGCGCGCGAACGAGATCAAGCAGCCAAAGCGCCGCGAAGCCCTGACCGATCCTGAATCGGTCGCGCTGATCCGGCTGTCGAAGACGCTGGTGACGCTGGTGCGCGACGTCGACGTCCAGGTCCCGCTCGATACGCTCGGCGTGCCCAGATTAGAGGGCGCGCCGCTGATCGCGTTCCTCAAGGCGATGGAGTTCACTGCGATCACGCGCCGCGTCGGCGAGATTTGCGGGCTCGACGCCAATGCGGTCGAGCCCGACGCGCGTTTTGTCGGTCCGGGCGGCTGGCGCGCGCGCAACGGCGAGACCATCGCGCCGGACGCCGCGCCGCCCGCGGCTGCGCCCGCTCCGTCCGCCGCCGCGCCCGCTCCGCCCGCCGCTCCCGCCGCTGCGCCCACCGGCGAACGGACGCCCAAGAGTCTCGCCGCCCAGCGCGCCGCTCGGGCGCGCGAGGAAAGAATCGACGTCTCGGCCTATGCGACGGTGGCGAGCACGGCCGAACTCGAACGCTGGATTGCGCGCGCGTTCGAAGCGGGGCTCGTAGCCTTCGACACCGAGACCACTTCGCTCGATCCGCAGCAGGCCGATCTCGTCGGCGTCTCGCTCGCGGTGGCGCCGGGCGAAGCCTGCTACATTCCGATCGGCCATCGCGCGGGCGCCGCCGATCTCTTCGGCGGCGGCGGTCTTCTGCCCGGCCAGATCGACGAATCGCAAGCGATCGGCCTGCTCAAGCCGCTGCTCGAAGACCCGGGCGTCATGAAGATCGGCCAGAACGTCAAATTCGACTGGCACGTCTTCGCCCGGCGCGGCGTCGAAGTCGCGCCGTTCGACGACACCATGCTGATTTCCTACGCGCTCGATTCGGGCGCGACCAACGACGGCCACGGCATGGATTCGCTCGCCGAGCGCTGGCTCGGCCACAAGACCATCCATTTCGCCGAGGTCGCGGGCTCGGGGCGCAATTTCATCGGCTTCGCGCGAGTGGCGATCGACAAGGCGACGCAATACGCCGCCGAGGACGCCGACGTGACGCTGAGGCTTTGGCGCGTCTTGAAGCCGCGCCTCTCCGCCGAAGGCATGACGACGGTCTACGAGACGCTGGAGCGCCCGCTCGTCGTGCCGCTCGCGCGCATGGAGCGGCGCGGCGTCGCGATCGACCGCGAAATGCTTTCGCGCCTGTCGGGCGAGTTCGCGCAAGGGATGGCGCGCATCGAAGCCGAGGTGCAAAAACTCGTCGGCGCGCCGTTCAACCTGAGCTCGCCCAAGCAGCTCGGCGACATTTTGTTCGGCCAGATGGGCCTGCCGGGGGCGAAGAAGACCGCGACCGGCGCCTGGTCGACCTCGGCGAGCGTGCTGGAGGACCTCGCCGAAGAGGGCCATGAACTGCCCGCCCGCATCCTCGACTGGCGCCAACTCGCCAAGCTCAAATCGACCTACGCCGACGCGCTGCCAAGCTTCGTCGATCCCGTGACTCGCCGCGTGCACACCTCCTACGCGCTGGCTTCGACCACGACCGGGCGGCTCTCCTCGTCCGACCCGAACTTGCAGAACATTCCCGTGCGCAACGAGGAGGGGCGCAAGATCCGGCGCGCCTTCGTCGCCGCGCCCGGCTGCAAGCTGATCTCGGCCGACTACAGCCAGATCGAATTGCGCCTGCTCGCCCATGTCGCCGACATCGGCGCGCTGAGACAAGCCTTCGCCGAGGGGCTCGACATCCACGCCATGACCGCCTCGGAAATGTTCGGCGTGCCCGTCAAGGACATGCCGGGCGAAGTGCGCCGGCGCGCCAAGGCGATCAATTTCGGCATCATCTACGGCATCTCGGCGTTCGGCCTCGCCAACCAGCTCGGCATCCCGCGCGAGGAAGCGGGGGCCTATATCAAGAAATATTTCGAGCGTTTCCCCGGCATCCGCGACTACATGGAGGCGACCAAGAGGCAGGCGCGCGCCGACGGCTTCGTGCGCACCATCTTCGGCCGCAAGTGCCATTTCCCGCGCATCAACGCCTCAAACCCATCGGAGCGCGCGTTCAACGAGCGCGCGGCGATCAACGCGCCGCTGCAAGGCTCGGCAGCCGACATCATCCGCCGCGCCATGGCGCGCATGGACGGCGCGCTCGCGCACGCCAAATTGGACGCGCGCATGCTGATGCAGGTGCACGACGAACTGGTGTTCGAGGCCCCCGACGACGAGATCGAGGCGACGATCGCGCTCGTTTCCAAGGTGATGGTCGAGGCGCCCGAGCCGGCGGTTCGCTTGAGCGCGCCGCTCGCGGTCGACGCGCGGGCGGCGGGGAACTGGGACGAGGCGCATTGAGGGCGGACAAGGGCACCTCTGATGCAACACCACACGTGGGGACACCGTCTGAATGAGCGAAGCCACTGACAATGCAGTTCCTCAACCAGGTGCCCCGCCACCGCCGGTGCCACCATGGCTGCGAGCCACTGCCGAAGATATTGCGAGTGTCGACTTCGAGGCTCCACTCGCTGGCGCAACAACGGCTGACAGCGACGAACTGAGCGATCTTTATCGCGAGGCAGTAAAGCCCAGCGAGGGCTCAACAGACGCCCCTGACACACCGACCGTTCGCGTCTTCGTATTGCTGTCAGCGGTAACAAGCATGCACTTCAAGCCGCAACAGCGAAACGAGCCGTTTGGGCCGATGGTAGTATTTGCCGATGGCCGTAGATCAGCAATTCCCTCCGACTTTCGGGGGCATGTTGACCTGCTGGCGGCTATGGCGGAGCGCGCCACAAATCCCGTGCTTCGCGCACGGCTTTCCGACGTATGTTGGCTGCTTGATCAGAAGCGAGGCAAATTGGCTCTCGCCGCCCTCGTTGCCTATACGGACATCGTCCAGAAAACGGCGGACGGTGAGCTGAAATACCGCTTTGCAACAGAAGGTGGCGCGCTTCAGCACGAAGCCAGAGACTATCTTCGTCGGGCGCTGCAAATCGGCCGCGCGATCGGATGGGACAAGCCGGAGACGATTGCCGCGCGCAACCTCGTAAAGGGGCTCACAGAGCAGGCTCTGGCCAACGGGGCATTGGTCCCTATCCACTGGTTCTCCGAACTCGATCTTGAGTATGGCGTGTCTAACCCAGCCGAGGTTGGCGCAAGCCTCGATCGCGTTCTCGCAGCCGTGCCCGGTGGCTCGGACTCGCACAACGCTATCGATCTATGGCGGCTGGCTGCGCGCGCCTATCACTTGGCCAAAAGGGATGACGACAAAAACCGATGCCTTGCCGAGGCGGCCGAGACATTGATCGCCGAGGCCGAAGCCAACCAAGGCTCTGCCATGCTGGCGTCGCACCTTCTGGGTACCGCGATCGCACAGCTCCACGGCATCCCCGCTAAGAAGGACAGACGTGCAGCGCTGCGTCACAAGCTGATAGACATCCAGGCCCGAGTGCCGGAGGAGATGTCCGTCTTTTCGCAAGAGCTTGATCTTCGGGAAATCGCAGAGAAGGTTCAGGCTGCGGTCAGCGGAGTCAGCCTGCTTGACAAACTGTTTGTTTTCGTCGCGCTGGCGAGCTCGCCCGATCCGAAGAAGCTGGCGGATGAAGCGCGAGAGGCCATAAGGAAACATCCATTTTCCTCGCTATTCGGGGCCTCCCACCACGATGACGAAGGAAAGGTCATCCACCGCACGCGCGGCGGCGGCTTTGGCGATGGTGAGGACGAGTCCGCCGTTTGCGAGCAGATCGCGCAGGCCGAAGGCATCCGCAGAAAATTGGTGGCGTCCGGACAGATCGAGGCGGCTCGGCAGACCATTCTGCAACAGCATTTCATCTCGGACGATATCTTTGCCTCGCTTCTGCAGTACAGCCCTTTCGTTCCTTCGGACCTCGTCAACACCTTCGCACGTGCTTTTACACGATTTTTTCAGGGAGACTTTGTCAGCGCGACCTACATTCTGACGCCGCTGCTAGAAAATTCGCTACGCTACGTGCTCAAGTCCAATGGGCACGATGTCACCATATTCGATGACGCGACGCAGACACAAGAGGACCGAACTATATCGTCGCTGTTCGAACAGTTGAGGACAGAACTTGACGCCGCTATTACTGCAAATATTACAACTGATATTGAGCGTGTATTTCTGGTAAAGCCTGGCCCGTACCTTCGACACTCAGTTGCGCACGGGCTCCTGCACGATGGAGACCCATATAGCGCGGATGCGATTTATGCCTGTTGGCTGATTTTCAGACTTTGCATGCTCCCGTTATTTCGGTGCCGATAGGAGTTGCTGTCGATGTTCAGCGGGAGTGAATTATGCCGCATGTGAATCCAAGTTGGCCGGGATTGCCCTGACAGTTTCCTTCGCCCCTGATTGCCGTGCCCGAACCGGCGGTCGCGCTTGACGTTCCGCTCGCGGTCGACGCGCGGGCGGCGGGGAACTGGGACGAGGCGCACTGACGCCCCCTCTCCCGCATAGACCGTCGAGAGGCGGGCGTTCCACCGAACCCTCTGCGCTCCTCAGATGCAGCGACCGCCGTCGACCTCCATCGCGACGCCGGTGATCATGCTCGCTTCGTCCGAGCAGAGGAAAGCCGAGGCGTTGGCGATGTCCTCGGGGGTGGAGAAGCGGCCGATCGGAATGGTCGAGAGGAATTTCGCGCGCACCTCCGGCGTGTCGGCGCCCATGAAGGTCTTGAGCAGCGGCGTCTCGCCGGCGACGGGGTTGATCGCGTTGACCCTTATGCCGAACGGGGCGAGCTCGACCGCCATCGCGCGCGTCGCCGTGATCACCCAGCCCTTCGAGGCGTTGTACCAGGTCAGATTCGGCCTCGGGCTGACGCCGCCGGTCGAGGCGATGTTGAGGATGGCGCCGGATTTCTTCGCCTTGAACAGCGGCACGACGAGCTTGGCGCCGTAATAGATCGCCTTCATGTTGACGGCCGCGATTCGATCGAAAACCTCCTCCGGCAGCGTGTCGAGCGGCTGCGGCGTATGGCCGACGCCGGCGTTGTTGACGAGGATGTCGAGCCCGCCAAACTTGGCGAGCGCCTGCGCGACGGCGCCGGAAAAACCGGCCTCGGTCGCGACGTCGGCGGTCACCGCCGTCGCCGCCTCGCCGAGCGAATCGGCGACGCGCCGGGCGCCCGCCCCGTCGCGATCGGCGACGACGACCCGCGCGCCCTCGGCGACGAACTTCTTGACGATCCCTTCGCCGAAGCCGGAGCCGCCGCCGGTGACGATCGCAACCTTGCCCTTCAGTCTCATGCAACGACTCCTTGATGAATTTCGGCGCGCCGCGTGCGCGGCGCCGTCGCGCCCATCATACGATGTTCGCGGAGCTCCCGCACGAAGCGCGCGAGACATCGACAACAAAGTCCGATCCGTCCCGCGGCGACGCCGTTGGCCGGCTGGATCGGAGCCCGCCATGTCCACGGCGAAGCGCGCGCCGCTATTTGACTCGATCGTTGCGAGCGGGAAGCGGGAGGCGCGTCCGTCTCCCCAGGGCTTCAGTCGCCGACGGCGCGCCGCGCCACCAGGTCGCCGCTCGAAGACGCCGCCCGTGGGCGGCGTCGACGTCTTGACGCGGCGCCTCGCAAGACGCCCCGAGGTCCGCTCCGAACGGCGCCCCTGGACGAAACGGCGGCCAAATCGCGGCGAGGCGAACAGCCCGCCGCCGCCGTGGCCTTACCGCCCGATCTTGGCCAATTCCTCAACCAGTTCGGGCAGCGCCTTGTAGAGGTCGGCGACCAGGCCGTAGTCGGCGACCTGGAAGATCGGCGCCTCCTCGTCCTTGTTGATGGCGACGATG
>JBEKLU010000078.1:0-24729 GCA_050010035.1 Roseiarcus sp. | reverse complement strand
CCATGAAGCCTGTCGGAGAGCCGGATGCGGGAAACCCGCACGTCCGGTTCGATGAGCGGGGAAGGGAAACGGGGCCGTTGGCCAAGCCTCAATGCCACCGCGCCCTTCCTCGACTCTACTGAAAATTCCGCAACTGGCGAAGGATTATCCGATTTACGCGGAGCCCTTGCTGCGCGCGAGCCATGACATCGACGGCAAGACGGTGTTCATTTACAAGGATTTGTTCTTTGGCGACATCATCCAGTTCGCCCGCTACGCCAAGTTGGCGGCGGACCGGGGCGCCAAAGTGATTTTCGCGGTGCAAGACGCCTTGCATCCGCTGCTGAGGAGCCTGAGCCCGGCGATCGAGCTCATCGCGGAGAACGCCAGGCCCGAGGCGTTCGATTTTCATTGCTCGCTGATGAGCCTGCCGCGCGCGTTCGACACGACGGAAGACGCCGTGCCCGGCGAGACGCCCTATCTTCGCGCCGAGGCCGATCGCGTGTCGAAATGGCGGGAGCGAATCGGAACCGAGCGGTTCAAGATCGGCATTTGCTGGCAAGGCAGCAAGCTTTCGGTGCTCGACGGGCGTTCCTTCGCGCTCGCGGAGTTCCGCGCCATCGCCAATCTCGAAAATGTCCACTTGATCAGCCTGCAAAAGAACGGCGGCGTGGAGCAGCTCGCCCGGATGCCCGAGGGGATGAAGGTCGAGGATTTCGGCGACGCGCTGGATCCGGGTCCCGGCGCGTTTCGCGATACGGCGGCGATCATCGAGGCGGTCGATCTGGTCATCACGCCGGACACCGCCGTCGCGCATTTGGCCGGCGCGCTGGGGCGACCGGCCTGGGTCGTTCTCAAGGCGCACCCGGAGTGGCGATGGATGCTGGAGGAGGGCCGCACGCCATGGTATCCGAGCCTGCGCCTGTTCCGTCAGACGCGGCCCGACGATTGGACGGGGGTCTTCAAGACGATCGAAAGCGCGCTGGCCGAAACCGTGCGAGCCAAAGGCGTCAGCAGGGAAGTCGCGCGCCCATGAGTCCGCCGGAAGCGCCCGTTTCGTGGGGCGAACTGATCGACAAGGTCACGATTCTCGAGATCAAGCGCAAGCGGCTGAAGAGGCCGGAGGCGCTCGCCAACGTCGCCAAGGAATTGTCGCTGCTGAGCGCGCTGGCCGACGGCGCGATCGCCGATCGGGCCGATGTGATGTCGCTGAAGAGGCGGCTCGCGGCGGTCAACGAGGACTTGTGGGACATCGAAGACCGCATCCGTCTCAAGGAGGCGGCGCGGACGTTCGACGAAGGCTTCAACGAGCTCGTCCGTTCCGTTTACAAGCGCAACGACGAGCGCGCGGCGATCAAGCGAACAATCAATCTGGCGCTATCCTTGGAGCTCGTCGAGGAGAAGAGCTATTCCGAGCATTGAGCGGCTCGGGCGTCGCGCCGCCGACGCCGTCGCGGGATTAAGGGCCGATGTTCTTTCTCACCTCGAAACTGCTGTGGTTCGTCGCGGCGCCGACCACCCTGCTGATGGCCGGCGCGCTCATCGGCGCCTGGCTCGTTCCTCGCCGCGCGGGATTTCCTCGCGCGCTCGCGCTGGCCTGCGCGGTCGCGCTCTTGGTGGTCAGCGTCGCGCCGGTCGGCGCGCTGCTGATCGAACCGCTCGAGGACCGGTTTCCGCCGCCTGAGGCCGACATGCCGCCTCCCTATGGGATCGTCATTCTCGGCGGCGCGATCGACGACGAAGCGAGCGCGGCGCGCGGCCAGACGATCTTGGACGAAGGCGCCTCGCGCCTGACCGAGGCGGCGATCCTGGCGCGACGCTATCCCGCGGCGCGCCTCGTCTACACCGGCGGCAGCGCGGCGCTCTGGGACCCGCATTCGACCGAGGCGCTGGAAGGGCGCAAGCTTCTCGTCGCCCTCGGCGTCGACGCGGCGCGGATCGCGATCGAGGACAAATCGCGCAACACCGACGAAAACGCCCGCTTCACCGCCGCGCTCGTGCATCCCCAGGCGGACCAGGTCTGGCTCGTCGTCACCTCCGCCTATCACATGCCGCGCGCGATGGCGTTGTTCCGCAAGGCGGGCTTTTCCGCGCGCGCCTTTCCCGTCGACTATCGCACGCTCGGCGACGCGCGCGATTGGCGGCTGAACCTCGATCCGTCGCGCGGCCTGCGCCTGTTCGACCTCGCCGTCCACGAATGGATCGGGCTGATCGCCTACCGCGCCAGCGGGCGGATCGACGACTGGTTCCCGCGGCCGTGAACGCGCGTCCCTACTCGCTGTTGGGCGCGCCCAGGCGATAGACGCCGCGGAAGTCGTGCGGATCGACCGGCTTGCCCTTGCGGTAGATGACCAGGCGGCCGGCGTCGGCGAGGCGCACCGCCGCGCCGCGCACGCCCTGCAAATGCGCGCGCCAGCCCATCTCGCCCTCGCCGCGCGCGGCCGCGAAGGCCTGGGCGGCGTCGGTCGGACAGATCGTGCGGCCCGCGCGCGCCTCGCCGGTGAGCGCGAGGATCACGCTTTCCAGGGTCGGGGGCGAATCGGGGGTTTCGGGCGCAGCGCTCATGGAGCGCCTCATGGGGCGGACGGAGGGCGGGGTCAAGGCGCGGCGCGCGCGGGGAGGGGGCGGCTCTATCTTGGTTTCGGCTCGCGGCTCGGGTCGGGCAAAGAAAGCGCCTCTCTGACGGCGCTCAGATACTCCGCCAAGGTCGCATCGAGGCGCTCGTGCATGAAGGTCTGGAACGGGCGCAAATCCTCGGCGAGCGAGCCGCGTTCGAGAGCGTCGAGGTAGGTCTTGCGATCCTCCGGACGCACGGCGATCGGCGGATAGCCGCCGCGGATCAGCAATAGGTTCATCAACAGCCGCGCTGTGCGCCCATTGCCGTCGCCGAAGGGATGAATGCCCGTCAGGCGGAAATGCGCGGCGAAAGCCGAGGCCGGATCGAGCGGCGCGGCGGCCAGCCAGGCGCCGAATTCTTCCATCAGTTGGGGAATCTTGGCGGGGTTGGGAAACACGACGGGCGAACCCGCGATGCGTCGCGGAAGCCGGCTGTAGACGCCGGCGATCTCAGGTTGGCTGCGGGCGACGATCCGACGATGCAATTCGACGACCGTTCCCTCGCCGAGGGGCGTCGTCGTGGCGGCGAGGCCGCGCACCCACTGCAACGCCTCGTAATGATCGACGGCTTCGAGGTGGTCGCGCAGCGACTTGCCGCCGACGGTAATGCCATGCTCGATCACCTCGGCCGTTTCGCGAAGCGTGAGGGTGTTTCCCTCGATCGCGTTCGACGCGTAGGTCAGTTCGACGTCGTAGTGTTTCTGAAGCTGCGCCAGGGCGGCCGTCGATATCGGACGCAACCGGTCGAGTTGCGCCTTCTTGTCCGCGATGCCGGGGATCAGTGCGGTGAGCATGGAAGACGCGTATCACATTGTCTCTTGCACGTCATGCGCGCGTAGAATGGAGCCGCCCCCTCCCTTGACACCGCGCCGACGCCCGTCGATTGATCGGCCAAGCGTCATCCGAGGGGAACCATGCCGGCGCCGTTGAAGCTCGTCATCGCCAACAAGGCCTATTCGTCGTGGTCGCTCAGGCCGTGGATTCTGCTGGCGCATTTCAAGATTCCGTTCGAGGAGGTCGTCATCCCGCTCGATCTTGCGGAAACGCGGGCGCTGATCCTCGAGCATTCGCCGACCGGCAAGGTTCCCGCCCTGCGCGACGGCGCGATCACGGTCTGGGAGTCGCTGGCGATCGCCGAATACGTCGCCGAGATCTATCCGGGGAAGGCGATCTGGCCGCGCGGCAAGGCGGCGCGGGCGCTGGCGCGCTCGCTGGCCAATGAAATGCACGCCGGCTTCCCGGCGCTGCGGCGCGATTTGCCGTGCAACTTCCGTCGCCCCGTGCGCGCGATCGCGCTGAGCGAAGCGGTCGAGGCCGAGATCGTGCGCATCGAGGCGGGCTGGGCGCAGGCGCGAAAAGACTTCGGCAAGGCCGGCCCGTTCCTGTTCGGCCGCTTCAGCGCCGCCGACGCGATGTTCGCGCCGGTCGTCAATCGCTTGCACACCTACGACGTGCCCGTCCAGCCGGCGACCCGCGCCTACATGGACGCGATCATGGCGTTGCCGACGTGGAAAGCGTGGCTCGCGGACGCCGAGGCCGAACCATGGCGGATCGAAAAATACGAAGCGGTCTGACGGCGCGCGTGCGGAAGTTCTTCGCCGCGCCGCGCCGCAGGCCGCCCCGTTCGCGTCTGCGCAATCTGGGTGGGCGAAGGATCGTCGCCGACGGCCTCGAGCACGGGCTCTGGACCGATTTTTACCACAATGCGATGACCGCGAGCTGGCCGACGTTCTTCGGCGCGCTCGCCGCGGGCTTCGTCGCGATCAACGCCGTTTTCGCGCTCGTCTACGCGCTCGGCGACGAGCCGGTCGCCAACGCGCGGCCGGGCAGCCTCTCCGATCTCTTCTTCTTCAGCGTCGAGACAACCTCGACCGTCGGCTACGGCGACATGCATCCGCAGACGATGTACGGCCATGTCGTCGCGACATGCGAAAACTTCATCGGCCTGGTGATGCTGGCGGTGATGACCGGGCTGGTGTTCGCGCGGTTCTCGCGGCCGCGCGCGCGGCTGATATTCGCGAAAAACGCGGTGATCGCCGTCCACGACGGCACGCGGACGCTGATCTTTCGCTTCGCCAACGCCCGCAATGCCTTCATCAGCGAGGCCACCGCCAAATTGTGGATGCTGCGCGCGACGACCAACGCGGAAGGCCGGCGGTTTGTCGGCTTCGAGCCGCTGCGCCTCGTCAGGAACGAGAACCCCGTCCTGGCGCTGAGCTGGACGCTGTTCCACCAAATCGACGCCTCGAGCCCGCTCTACGGGTTGAGCGAGGACGAGCTGCTCGCCAGCGAGACCAATTTCGTGGTCAGCGTCAGGGGCTTCGACGAAACCTCGGCGCAGACCGTGCACGCGCGCTACACCTTCACCGCGCAGGACATACGGCCGGGTCACGAGTTCGTCGACATCCACAGCCTCGACGAGAACGGCATGCGCCATATCGACTACGCCAAGATTCACGACACCAGGCCGGCCGGGGCTCGAGCGACGGATTAGACTAGTTTCGCGGCGAACAACGAATCGATTCGAGATCGGAGACGAAGCCCATGGCGGTGATTCCCTGCGCTGCGCGGCCCGACCCGGGCGCGGACGAAGCCAACCGGGCCGCCTGGCGCGCGCTGCTGGACGAATTGAACGAGCGCCGCCGCGTCGCCGCCCAGGGGGGAGCGCCCAAGGCGCGCGAGCGCCATGTCGCGCGCGGCAAGCTCCTGACGCGCGAGCGCGTTGCCCGGCTGATCGATCCGGGCTCGCCGTTTCTCGAAATCGGGGCGCTCGCCGCCTACGGCATGTACGAGGGCGACGTTCACGGCGCCGGCATCGTCGCGGGGATCGGGCGCATCCACGGCCGCGAGGCGATGATCGTCGCCAACGATCCCACCATCAAGGGCGGCGCCTACTATCCGCTGACCGTCAAGAAGCATCTGCGCGCTCAGGAAATCGCCTTGGAGAACGCGCTGCCGAGCGTCTATCTCGTCGATTCCGGCGGCGCCAACCTGCCGCACCAGTCCGAGGTCTTCCCCGACCGCGAACATTTCGGCCGCATCTTCTACAACCAGGCGCGCATGTCGGCGGCGGGGCTCGCCCAGATCGCCGTGGTGATGGGCTCCTGCACGGCGGGCGGCGCCTATGTTCCCGCGATGTCGGACGAAACGATCATCGTCGAGAAACAGGGCACGATCTTTCTCGGCGGCCCGCCGCTGGTGAAGGCGGCGACCGGGGAGACCGTCTCGGCGGAGGATCTCGGCGGCGCCGATCTGCACACGCGCGTCTCGGGCGTCGCCGACACGATGGCGCGCGACGACGCCCACGCCCTCGCCCTGGCGCGCCGGGCGATGGCCAATCTCAACCGCCCCGCCAAGCCCGCCGCCGACATCGCGGCGCCGGTCGAGCCGCTCTATCCGATCGAGGACCTCGAGGCGATCGTTCCCGTCGATCTGCGCCAGCAGGTCGACGTGCACGAGATCATCGCGCGCCTCGTCGACGGCTCGCAGTTCGACGCCTTCAAGGCGCGCTACGGCACGACGCTGGTCACCGGCTTCGCGCGCCTCTCGGGCATCCTGATCGGCATCGTCGCCAGCAACGGCATCCTGTTCTCCGACAGCGCGCTCAAGGGCGCGCATTTCGTCGAGATATGCGCCCAGCGCGGCGTCCCCTTGCTGTTCATGCAGAACATCTCCGGCTTCATGGTCGGCCAGCGTTACGAGGCGGGCGGCATCGCCAAGGACGGCGCCAAGCTGGTGACCGCGGTCGCCTGCGCGCGCGTGCCGAAGATCACGCTGATCTTCGGCGGCTCGTTCGGCGCCGGCAATTACGGCATGTGCGGGCGCGCCTACGGCCCGCGCTTTCTCTTCACCTGGCCGAACGCGCGTGTCAGCGTGATGGGTGGCGAGCAGGCCGCGAGCGTGCTGGCGACGCTGAGGCGCGACACGCTCGAAGGGCAGGGCAAGATGTGGTCGAAAGAGGAGGAGGAGGCGTTCAAGGCGCCGATCCGCGCGCGCTACGACGCGGAAGGCTCGCCCTATTTCGGCACGGCGCGGCTGTGGGACGACGGCGTGATCGCGCCGGCGCAAACCCGCCGCGCGCTGAGCCTGGCCTTTTCGGCCTGCCTCAACGCACCCGCCGAGGCGACGCGCTTCGGCGTGTTCAGGATGTGAGGAGAGGCGGAGACGCAACGTCGGCGAGGGCGACTCGTCGCCCGGCCGCGCTGGCCTTCGCCGCCGCTTCGGCTATATCGTCGCCTCGCTTCAGGGAGCCGCCATGTTCGCCAATGTCCTCATCGCCAATCGCGGCGAGATCGCGTGCCGCATCATCGCAACGGCGCGGCGGATGGGAATGCGGACCCTGGCTCTGGCGACGCCGGCCGACCGCGGCGCCTTGTTCACGCGCCTAGCCGACGAATGCCACGAGATCGGCGCCGGCGCGCAAGGCTATCTCGACGCCGAGGCGATCATCGCACTGGCGCGCCGGGTCGGCGCGCAGTGTCTGCATCCCGGCTACGGGTTCTTGAGCGAAAACGCCGACTTCGCCGAGGCCTGCGGTGACGCCGGCGTCGTCTTCGTCGGGCCGCCGCCCGCGGCGATGCGCGCGATGGGGCTGAAGAGCTCGGCCAAGGCGCTGATGGCCAAGGCCGGCGCGCCGATCGTTCCGGGCTATCACGGCGACAACCAGAGCGCCAAGTTCCTCAAGGAGAAGGCCTACGAGATCGGCTATCCCGTGCTGATCAAGGCGATCGCGGGCGGCGGCGGGCGCGGCATGCGCCGCGTCGACGCTCACGTCGACTTCGACGCCGCGCTGGAGGCCGCCACGCGCGAGGGCGAGACGGCGTTCGGCGATTCGCGCGTGCTGATCGAGAAATACATCTGCGCTCCGCGCCACGTCGAAGTGCAGGTGTTCGGCGACGCGCACGGCGGCGTCGTGCATCTCTACGAGCGCGACTGCTCGCTGCAGCGCCGCCATCAGAAGGTGATCGAGGAGAGCCCGGCGCCCGGCCTGCCCGAGGCGACGCGCGCCGCGATGTGCGAGGCGGCGGTCGCGGCGGCGCGCGCGGTCGGCTACGTCGGCGCCGGGACGGTGGAGTTCATCGTCGACGCTTCGCGCGGCCTCGACCCCGACTGTTTCTATTTCCTCGAGATGAACACGCGATTGCAGGTCGAGCATCCCGTCACCGAGGCGACGACCGGGCTCGATCTGGTGGAATGGCAGTTCCGCGTCGCGGCGGGAGAGCCGCTGCCGCTGCGTCAGGACGAGATCCGCCAGTCTGGGTGGGCGATCGAGGCGCGCCTCAACGCCGAGGATCCGGAAAATGGCTTCCTGCCCAGCCCAGGGAAAATCCTGGCCTTGCGGCTCGACCCGGGCGCGGGGTTGCGCGTCGACGCTGGCGTCGAGGCGGGCGACGCGGTGACGCCGTTCTACGATTCGATGATCGCCAAGCTGATCGCCCACGCGCCGACGCGCGCCGCGGCGCTGGCGAGATTGCGCGCGGCCCTGGCGCGCGCCGTGGTGATCGGCCCCAAGACCAATCTGGCGTTCCTGAGCGCGCTTCTAAGCGCGAGCGAAGTCGAGGCGGGCGCCTTCGACACCGGCTTCATCGACGCGCACGCCTCGCGGCTCGGCGCCGAGCCGCGCGAGGCCGATCCGCGCGCCGTTCTCGCCGGCGCCGAGGCGCTCGTCGCGCCGGCGCCGCCTCGCCAGGCTCGCGGCCCCGCTCACGATCCCTGGAACGTCGCCGATTCCTTCGAACTGACGGGGTCGCGGCGGGTCGGATTCGAGGTCCGCGTCGACGGCCATGTCGAGCGCCTGGCGGCGATCGAGCGGGGCGGGCGCAGAACCCTCGTCTTCGCCGACGGCCGCGTGCCCGGGCCCGGCGACGAAGCCGTTCCGCCGACCGTATTGACGAGCGAGGAGGGGACATTCGTGCTCAGCGGCGGGCGCCAGATCCGCCTCGTACGCGTCGATCCCGGCGTTGGCGGCCTCGCCGGGGCGACCGAGCGTTCGGGCGAGATCGCCGCGCCGATGCACGGGCGTCTGATCGCGCTGCATGCCGAGGAAGGCCAAGCGGTCGAAGAGGGCGCCCGTCTCGCCGTGGTCGAGGCGATGAAGATGGAGCACGCGCTCGTCGCCCCGCACGCCGGCCGCGTCGTCGATCTGGCGGCTCGGGTCGGCGACACGGTGGAGCAAGGCCAGAGGCTGATGACGATCGAGGCTGAGGAGGGGTGACGCCGAGCCCTGGCGCAGCGGCTTCGCGCGCCGCTCCGGCGGGAGGGGGCGCGCTGCAGCGCGCCGGGCGCGCGATACAACCCTTAATTGGTTGTATACTGTTATAATCTACCTTTGCGTGCATCGACGATTGTCGTCGATGTGCATCGGACGCGCGAATCCCGTGTCGAATAGCCCTGGGCTCGAAAAGGATCGCCGGGTCGGACGCGGCGAGGCGGAGGGGTCGCTCGAAGCGCCGCGCGTCCCGGCGCGGGGGCCGACGATCGCGACGCGGATCGGGCGATGGCTCGATGGAGACCCGCTCGCCTTCTCGCCTCGGCCGCTGGAGCCGCGCGAATGGGAGCGCGTGCGCGTCGCGCAATTGGCGGCCGTGCGGCGCGGCTCGGCGGCGCCGCTGGCGGCCGCGGCCGTCTGCGCGGCGGCGCTGCCGATCGGGCTGTGGGACACGCCGGCGCGCGCGCCGCTGGTCCTCTGGGCGCTGCTGACCGGCGCGGCCCCGGCGACCTTCCGCGCGCTGCGGCGGCGCGTCGGCGCGGCCCAGGCGGACGCGGCGCTCGCCGACGTCAGCGAGTTCCGGCTGGCGACGATCCAGGCGATCGTCGTCGGCGCGCTGTGGGCGTGCGGCTTCGCCTTCGCCGAGGCTCACGCGGACGCCGGGCAGCGAACGCTGATCGCGACGCTGGCGATGGGGGTGATGAGCGGCGGCGCGCTGCAGCTCGCGCTCGCGCCGCCCATGGCCTGCGGCTTCATCACGCCGCTGGCGCTCTTCTGCGTCGTCGCCGCGGTTCTGACGCCGGACGCGACCGCGCTTCCCGTGCTCGCCGTGCAGCTCGTCAACGCCGGGTTCCTGGCGTTCCAGGCGCATTTTCAGTCGACCGAGCTCGCGCGCCGCACGATCGCGCATTTCGCCGACCAAGCGGCGGCGCGCCTCGACCCGCTGACCGGCCTCGGCAACCGTCTGGCGTTCGGCGAGCGGCTGGCGGCGGCCTTCGAACGCTTGCGCGACGTGGGAGAAAAGTTCGCGCTGCTGTGCTTCGATGTCGATCGCTTGCCCTCCGTCGACGACGCGTTCGGCGGCGTCGCCGGCGATGAAATGATCCTTCGCGCGGCGCGCGCGCTGCGGCTGGCGCGTCGCGAACACGACTTCGTCGCGCGCATCGGGGTCGACGAGTTCGCGCTGATCGCGCCGCAAACGCCGAGCCGCGAAGCGGCCGAGGCGCGCGCGCGAGACATCGTCGCCGAGGTTCGGCGCCCGTCCGCTTCCGCTCGCCGCGACGGCGCGTGTTCGGTCAGCGTCGGCGTCGCGTTGGCGCCCGATCACGGCGAAGACGGCGACCGCCTCGTGCGCGCCGCGGGCGCCGCGCTCTACAAGGCCAAGCACGGCGCTCGCGGCGCGATCGCGTTCGTCGGCGACTGGGAAAGCGGTGAGGCGCGCGAGCGGCGCGAACTGCAGACGGCGCTGCGCCTGGCGCTGCGCAACGGCGAGATGCGCCTCGACTTCCAGCCCCTGGTCGACGCCGCGAGCGGCGCGACGAAGGGATTCGAGGCGCTGCTGCGCTGGCGCCGGCCCGGATTCGGCGACATGCCGGCCAGCCTCTTCGTGCCCCGCGGCCGAGCAATGCGGCTGCATCGAGGAGATCGGCGTCTGGGCGCTGCGCGAGGCGACGCGCATCGCCGCGTCCTGGCCGAGGCGATTGCGGGTCGCCGTCAACGTCTCCGCCGCGCAATTGAAATCGCCGTTGCTCGCGGCGGTCATCCGCGAAATCGTCGAAACGCGCGGGTTCGATCCGCGCCGCCTCGAGCTGGAGATCACCGAATCCTCGTTCATCGGCGACTTCGAGGCGGCCGCCGAGAGCCTGAACGCCTTGCGTCGCCAAGGCGTCGCCATCGCGCTCGACGATTTCGGCGCCGGCTATTCCTCGATGACCTCGATCGCGCGCCTGCCGCTCGACCGCATCAAGATCGATCGCGCCTTCGTCATCGACGCCCTGGCCAACCCGCGATGCGCGGCGGTGATCCGCTCGGCGGCGAGGCTCGCCAAGGAACTCGGCCTCGCGCTGACCGGCGAGGGCGTCGAAACCTGCGAACAGTTCGATCTGTTGCGCTCGGCCGGATGCGACGAGGCGCAGGGCTACCTCTTCAGCCGGCCCTTGCCCGCCGACGCTCTCGCCCCGGTGTTCGAGCGCTGCGCGAGCCCCTCGCCGCACGAGAGGGAAGCCTGCGGGACGTGTTCGTTCTCCTGGTGCGCCAGGGTGGGAAAATCCGAGCGCCTCGCCGTCGCCGGGTGAAGGGCGAGCGCTCGCGCGACCGGGCGCCCGACAGGACCCGACCGCTTCGGCTCAAGACCCGCCCGGCCTCTTGCGGGTCCGCGTTTCTCTCAATTGCTCGAACAGCTTGCGCTGTTGCTCCGTCAGCCGCTCGGGCACGCGCACCTGCAGACGGACGTAGAGATCGCCGCGCCCGCCGCCGCCGAAACGGGGCAGGCCTTTGCCGCGCACTCGCAACATCGAATCCGCTTGGGCGCCGGCGGGAACCTTGACGATGACTTCGCCGTCGAGCGTCGGCACGTCGAGGCCGACGCCGAGCGCCGCGTCGACGACGTCGATCGTTTCGACGCGAAAGAGGTCGGGGCCGCGCCGTTCGAAGCGCGGGTCGTCGGCGGCGCGAACGACGACGAAGAGGTCGCCGGCGGGAAGTCCCGCTTGGTCCGCCGGCAGACCGCGGCCCGGCACGCGCAGCGCCGTTCCGTCTTCAACCCCGACGGGAATGCGCACGGTCAGAACCTCATCGCGCACAATCTGCCCCTTGCCGCCGCACTCCGGACACGGCGCATCGATGAAGAGGCCGCGACCCTCGCATTCCGGACAGGTCGTGATCTGCTCCACTCTGACGCCGCGCTCGCTCCGGCTGCGAACGAGGCGCCCGCTGCCGCCGCACTTTAAGCAGGCGCGCGGCTTCGTGCCGGCCTTGGCGCCCGACCCTTGGCAGGCTTGGCATTGGGCGGGCCTGCCGACATGCACCGCTTCCTCGCCGCCGTTGAGGACGCGTTCGAGCGGGACCGTGATGACGAGCTCGACGTTCTCGCCGCGCCGAGGCGCGGCGCGGCGGCGAAAGAAGCGGTCGAACGGTCCCATCCCGCCGAAATCGAAGCCCAACCCGCCGAAGACGTCCTCGAAATCGACGCCGCCGAACAGATCCTCGGGGGAGAAGCCGGCGACGCCGGCGTAGCCGCGCGCGTCGTATTCCGCGCGCTTCTTGGGGTCGCTCAAGACCGCGTAGGCCTCGGCGATCTCCTTGAAGCGCTCCGTCGCGTCGGGCTCCTTGTTGCGGTCGGGGTGGTACTTCAGGGCGAGCTGCCGGAACGCGTCCTTGATCGTCTTCTCGTCAGCGTCTTTGGGAACGCCGAGCGTCTCATAATAGTCGCGCGGGTCGGCCACGGCTCGCCATCGCTCCCTAGCGCGCGCCGCCGCCGCCCGCCTCGCGGTACTCGGCGTCGACGACCCGGCCGCCGCCGGCGGGCCCCGACGGGCGCGCCTCGCCGGTCGGCGCGCCGACGTCGGGACGCGGTTGCGGACCGGGCTGCGGCGCCTGGGCGTAGAGGGCCTGGCCCGCCTCCTGCAGCACGATCTTCAACGCATCCGCCTTTTGCGACGCCGACGCGGCGTCGCGCTTGCCGAGCGCCTCGCGGGTCTCGCGCAGCGCCGCCTCGACGCGCCGGCGCAGATCGTCGGAAAGCTTGGCGCCGAAATCGGCGAGCGTGCGTTCGGCCTGATAACATAAGGAGTCGGCGGTATTGAGCTTTTCCGCTTCCTCGCGCCGCTTCTTGTCCTGCTCGGCGTATTGCTGCGCCTGGTCGATCATGCGCCGCTTCTCGGCGTCGAGCAGCCGAGTCGAGCCGGTGATCCGGATCGATTGCGATCTCTGACTCGCCATGTCCTTGGCGGCGACGTTGAGGATTCCGTCGGCGTCGATGTCGAATTGCACCTCGATCTTCGGCACGCCGCGCGGCGCCGGCGGCAGCCCGTCGAGGTTGAATTGGCCGAGACTCGCATTGTCGGGCGCCATCGGCCGCTCGCCTTGGACGACGTGCACCGTGACGCTCGTCTGCATGTCGGCGGCGGTGGTGAAAATCTCGGAACGCTTGACCGGAACAGGCGTGTTGCGGGAGATCAGCGGCGTCGCGATGCCGCCGAGAGTTTCGATGCCGAGCGTCAGCGGGGTGACGTCGACCAGCACGATCGAACCGACTTCGCCCGCGAGCACGCCGGCCTGAATCGCGGCGCCTTGCGCCACGCATTCCATCGGATCGACGCCCGTCTCGCCCTTGCGCCCGAGCAGATCCTCGAAGAATGCGCGCACCATCGGCATGCGCGTCGGCCCGCCGACGAACACCAGCCGATCGATCCGGCTGGGCTCGATATTGGCGTCGTGGAAGGCCTGAAGCACCGGCTCGCGGCAGCGCTCGACCACGGGCCGCACGACGTGCTCCAGTTCGGCGCGCGTGAGCTCGGTGTCGAGGTGGACGGCGCCCGACGGTCCGGCCGCGAGGAAAGGCAACGTGATGCGCGTCGTCGCGCTGGTGGACAGTTCGATCTTGGCGACTTCGCCCGCTTCGCGAAGCCGCGCCGCGGCCATGCGGTCGGCGCGCGCGTCGACGCCGGTCTGGGCGCGAAATCGGTCGGCCATGTGCTCGAAGACGAGCTTGTCCATGTCGGTGCCGCCGAGCTGCGTGTCGCCGCTCGTCGCCTTGACCTCGAACACGCCTTTGCCGAACTCCATGATCGTGACATCGAGCGTCCCGCCGCCGAAGTCGACGACGGCGATGCGCAATTCCTGCGCCAGCCGGTCGAGGCCATAGGCGAGCGCCGCCGCCGTCGGCTCGTTGACGAGCCGCACTGCCTCGAGGCCGGCGATGCGCGCGGCGTCCTTGGTGGCGTTGCGCTGGTTGTCGTTGAAATAGGCCGGAACGGTCAGCACCGCCTGGCTGACCGGTTCGCCCAAGAAGCCTTCGGCGTCGCGCTTGATCTTCTGCAACAGGAAGCCCGACAGCTCCTCGGGCGAAAATTCGCGATCGCGCAGCCGCACTTTTTCGCGACGGCCCATCAGCCGCTTGAACGCCGTGGCGGTGCCGTCGGGGTTCACCGTCGCCTGCCGGCGAGCGGGCTCGCCGACCAAAGTCTGGCCGTCCGCGGCCAACGCGACGTAGCTCGGAAACGCCTTGCCGCCGAGGGTGACGCCCTCGGCGCTCGGGATGATGATCGGACGTCCGCCTCTCAGGACGGCGGCGGCCGAGTTCGAGGTCCCGAGGTCGATGCCGATGATGGGCATGGCGCTGCCTCCCTTGATGCAGCGCAAAGTATCAGCGCGTCATCACGCGAGTTTGACCTGGCTCAAGCGAAAGAGAAACCGGCCGCCAGCCTACGTCCGATTTAATCCAAAGCTGTTTTGACGCAGATCAGCGCCGCAGCCTTCCATCCGGTGTCTGATTTCGCCGCGGATACGGGACCGCGCATTGGTCATACTTTATAGACGAGGCTGCGCGTTCTCTCAGAGCGCTGAGTTCGGTCCGACACGCAGGCGCGTCCGCAGCGAGCGAGGCGCCTCATGCGAACAGGGAGGCGTGGCGTGAAGTCGTCGTTTCAGCCCGTTGAACAACAGGAGAAGTCGCGATGGTGGAAGCAGCAGGCAAACTCCCCGTGAAAGTCGAAAAGAAGACCGCGCCGGCTATGGGAGCGATGGCGCCGTGGGCGCCCTTCGAAACGCTTCGCCGCGAGATCGATCGCGTCTTTGATAGGGTCGGCGGCGGGTCGTGGCCGTTCGCCCTCGGTCGGCGGTCGTTCCAATTCGAACTGCCTTGGCCGCGCGAGGCCGGTTGGGCGTTGAACCCGGCGGTCGACGTTTCCGAGAAGGACAAGGAATTCGAGATCTCGGCCGAGTTGCCGGGGCTCAGCGAAAAGGACGTCGAGGTCAAGCTGTCGAACGGCAATCTCGTCATCAAGGGCGAGAAGAAGGAGGAAAAGGAAGAGCGCGAGAAGGACTATTACCTTTCCGAGCGCCGTTTCGGTTCCTTCGTCCGCTCGTTCGCGATTCCGGAGGGCGTCGACGCCGAGAAGATCGAAGCGACCTTCGCCAAAGGCGTGCTGACGATCAAACTTCCCAAGACCGCCGAAGCGCAAAAGAGCGAAACGAAGATCCCCGTCAAAACGGCGTGATCGTCGGCGACGCCAAGGGCTGTCCGCTGCGGTTCAGCGCGCAGTCGCACGAGTGAAGCTCGAGAAAACGGCCTCCGTCGCGACCGGGCCCGTCCCGGCCGTTGCGCGGGCCGCGATTGCCGAAATCACGCCGCTCCTGTTTCATACAGGCCTTTGACGAGATGGTCGTGCAGGTCGGCGTCGTCGAGGAGGGCGGCGCGCGTCGCCGCGTCGCCAAGGCGTTCGGCTTCGGAGATTCCCCGATGCCATTTTTGTGCGGCGAGATCGCCTTGACCGACGCGCATCAGGGCGTAGAGTTCCGCGCGCGCGGCTCGCGCGAGCGAAGCGATCGCCTGGCGCAGAGCCTTCAGGGACTCGGAGTTCGCCGGCAAAGGGTCGAAGCCGAGCGAAGCGGTCGGATTGTGCTCGCCGCGCGCGGGTTCTATCCCGCCCAAGTCCTTTTCGGCGACGTTGCCGAGAAGGTTGTCGCGTTCCGTGCGGGCCGTCTTGGCGAGCAGCGCTATGAAATGCGCCTGATCCTTGTTCAATGTGCGCAACATCTCCACGCCTCCTGTCGGCTCGTCCGGGAGCCTCCCTTTGTCGATCGTCCTCGACGCGCGGCTTGGGGAAAATTGCAATCGACAACTCGATCCGCGCCGCCGCGGCGCAAGCGCCGCCCAAGATTCGCAAAGTTTCGCGCATCGGCGAGCCGAGTTCGCTGACATGGGTCAAATCGGCGAAACCGAGCGATGGCGGAGATCGGCCTGTTCGGCCGCGCTCGCCGCCGCTTCGCCTTCGGCCGCGAATTTGCGATAACGCCGCCATGACCCTTCATCTCGTCAAACTCTGCGTCGGCGCCGAGTCGATCGCCGACCTCGAGGATTGGATCGCGCGGCGCATGGCCGAACGGATCGCGCGCGGCGAGGCGCCGCGACACGCCCACGTGACGCGCATGACGCCTAAGCGCGCCGCCGAGCTCGTCGAAGGCGGCTCGCTCTACTGGGCGATCAAAGGATGGATTTCGGCCCGTCAGCGCCTCCTGGGGGTCGAGCCCTTCGTCGACGCCGACGGGATCGGGCGCTGTCGCCTTTGGCTCGATCCGACGGTCGTTCCGGTCCGGCCGCGGCCGATGCGGGCGTTTCAGGGCTGGCGCTATTTTGCGCCAAAGGACGCGCCGCCCGATCTCGAGGCGGCGGGCGAGGGCGCCGGCGCGATGCCAGAGGAGCTGCGGCGCGCGCTCGGCGAGCTCGGCCTGTTGTGAAATCCGCCGGCCGCCCTTGCGGCGACGCGGGCCGGCGCCGATGTTACCAAACGCGCATTCCGCGCCGGGAGACGAGGCATGGCCACGCAGAGCGGCAAGCCGCCGCTGGCGACGGGCGGTTCGAGCGACGAGGTCGCCGCTTTCCTCGAGGCGGCGCGACGCGCGCCGGCGCCCGCGGCAACGCAGCGCGGCCGCATGATCTTCGCGCTCGACGCGACGATGAGCCGTCAGCCGACCTGGGACCTCGCGCAACGCCTTCAGGGGCGGATGTTCCAGGCCGCGGCGGGTCTGGGCGGGCTCGACGTGCAGCTCGTCTATTTCCGCGGCATGGGCGAATGCCGCGCCTCGCGTTTCGTCTCGGGCGGGCGGGGGCTCGCCGACCTGATGAGCCGCATCGCGGTGCGCGGCGGGACGACGCAATTGCGCAAGGTGCTCGCCCATGCGCTGAGCGAGGCGCGCCGCGCCAAGGTCGGCGCGCTGGTGTTCGTCGGCGACGCGATGGAGGAAGGCTTCGATGCGCTGATGGGGATCGCCGGCGAACTCGCGCTTTGCGGCGTCAAGGCCTTCATGTTTCAGGAAGGCGACGATCCCAGGGCGCGGCGGGCCTTTCAGGAAATCGCCCGGCTCACCGGCGGCGCCTACAGCGCTTTCGACGCGGGGGCGGCCGCGCGGCTCGAGGCGCTGCTGCGCGCCGCCGCCGCCTACGCCGCGGGCGGGCGCGCCGCGCTGGAGACCCGGGCGCTCGGCGACGGGTGCGCGCGCGCGCTGCTGGAACAGATGCGCGGCGCGTGAAAGAAGAGTAGATTTGCCGCGCCTCGCGCCGCGGATCGGCCGCGCCGCCCCTCGCGCGCGAAACGGTCCGAGGCGTTCGTCGATATCAGAGAATTCCCGTCATGCCGACTTTCATCGCCGGATTGTTCGCCCTCTATCTCGTGCTCGCCGCCATCAGGCAGTTTGGGCGGCTGAGCCCGGCGACGGCGGCCAAGATCGTGCGCAAGGGCGGCGCTGCGCTCGGCGTCCTGAGCGTCCTGCTACTGGCGCTGCGCGGCTCCTTCGGCTTCGCCTCGATCCTGGCGAGCCTGGCGCTGGGTCTGGCGGGACGGAACAAGGCGGGTCCGTTCGGCGCGGCGTTTCGCGCCGGCGGCGCGGGGGCGCGAGCCGGGCGGATCACGACGGCGCGTTCGGCGACGATCGAAATGCGGCTCGACCACGATTCGGGCGCATTGAGCGGCTCGGTGCTGGCTGGCCGCTTCCAGGGGCGCGAGCTGGATACGCTTGCGCGGCCCGACTGCCTCGAACTCTATGCGACGTGCCGGCGCGACGATCCGGAAGGGGCGAGCCTACTGGAGGCTTATCTCGACCGCCGGTTTGCCGCTTGGCGTGACGCAGACCAGGGTCAGGGCGAGGCGCGGGGGCGGGCTCGGCGCGGCGGCGAGACGATGACGCGCGACGAGGCGTATGAAATCCTGGGCCTGCCGAAGGGCGCGGGCGCCGAGGAAATCGTCCGCGCGCACCGTGCGCTGATGAAGAAGCTTCATCCAGACCATGGCGGCTCGACCGCTCTGGCTGCGCGGGTCAATCAGGCCAAGGACGTCTTGCTGAACCGACATGGCTGAACCCGATCTTCAGTCGCGCGTCGCAAAGCACGGGAAGCCGCTCTTCTTGAGCGAGCGGCAGGCCGTTTCGGCGGTCGCCGAATCGAGGCCGGCGAAGCGGGCGCGGTAGAAGACGTCCTCGCCCTTCTTGGCCTTTTCGGTGAACGGCTTGGCCGAGGCGAGCGTCGCGCGGTTCTTCGCGCGGGCGCGGATCAAGAGGTCGTTGGCCTTGGCCTCGTCTTCGGAGACGCCGATCTGGATGATCCAGCCGTTCCGGTCGCCGGCGCGCGCTTCGTCGGCGCGCGCGATCGCGGTCTCCTCCTTCGGGCGCGCGGCCGGCTGGGCCAGGACGGGCTTGCCGGCGGCCGGGGCGGCCTTGAAGGCGGCTTGCAGCTTGGCCAGGCTCGCCGGGTCGGGGCCCTTGAGCCAGCCGAGGTCCTGCGGCTTCGGCTCGGCGAGGCGTTCGGGACGCGGCGGCTCGCTCGCGCGTTGCGCGACCTTGGCCGCGGGAATCGCGGCGGCGACGCGGGGGGCGCCGTCCCCCTCGTCGGCGTCGCTGTCGCCCTCTTCGAGCGAGGCGGCCGCCGGACGCGCGGGCGGCGCGGGAACGTCGGCGACGACGGCCGGCGCGGAGCGCGCGGCGACCGGCTGGACAGGCGGGAGGGGAGCGGCGGCGGGCGCGGCCGGCTCGGCGTCCGCGATCATCGGCGCCGCATGGCCCTTGTTCGAGGCTTCGGCGATATGTTGGGCGAGCAGTTGCTCCATGACGGCGTCGCGCGCCCCCGCCGTACGCCCGCCCATGACGACCGCGACCAGCGAGCGTCCGTCGCGATGCAGCGAGGTCAGCAGGTTGAAGCCGGAGGCGCGGGTGTAGCCGGTCTTGATGCCGTCGACGCCGTCGACCCGGCCGAGCAAGTGATCGTGATTGCCGATGATCTCGCCGTCGTATTCGAATTCAGGCGTCGAAAAATACTTGAAGTCGCGCGGAAAGCGCTCTTCGGTGGCGCGGGCGAGGATCGTCAGGTCGCGCGCGGTGGTGAGTTGCTCGTCGTTGGGCAAGCCGGACGCGTTGCGGTAGAGAGTGCGCGACATGCCCAAAGCGTGCGCTTTGCGGGTCATCATTTCGGCGAACGCGCTCTCGTCGCCGCCGATCTTCTCCGCGACGGCGACCGCGACGTCGTTGGCCGAACGGGTGACGATCGCCTTGATGGCGTCCTCGACGGAGATCGTGTCGCCGGGCTGGACGCCGAGCTTGGAAGGCTCCTGGGCGGCGGCGTGCGCGGAAATCGGAATCGGCGACTGCAGCGTCAGGGCGCCTTTGTCGAGCTGCTCGAACAAGAGATAGAGCGTCATCACCTTGGTGATGGAGGCGGGGTGGCGCAGCTCGTTCTCGTTCACCGCATAGAGCGTGCGCCCGGTATTGGCGTCGACGACCATGGCGGCGAAGGCCGGACTGGCGGGCGCGGCCAGCCGCGGGGCCGGATAGGCCCTGTGATATCGCGCCAGATGTTGGAAATGGCGATGATAATGTCGCCAAGCGTGAGCGTCGGCCGGCGCCGCGCACAGCGCCAATATCGCAAGCGCCGCGCAGGCGCCCATTGAGACTCGGACCAGACGCAGGATTCGCGGACCGAAATTACGCAACGCCATGAACGCGCCCTATCGAAACGCCGTCGCGCTGCGGCCGCGACGGACCGTTGCACGATGCACACAGGTCGCAAGGCTATGAGAATGCGGTTACGGCGGCGTTAACGGCGCGCGCGGATTCGTCAAAATTCGCCGTCAAACCGATGAGATGTCGGGGAAATCGTCGCCGCGCCGCGGAACGGAGACCATCAAGACATTTAATCAAAACATTGAAAGGCAGTTTGAAAGCGACTCGGCGCCGCCGTTCCGCCGGGGCGCTGCGGCGGCGGAAGATCGGTTTTGTTGCGTTGCAACATTTCGCTTGACAAGTTATTGTGCATTGCACATAAAGGCGGCACCGATGCCGACGCTTCGCGGCATCTTGCAGTGCCGATCCCACGAAGCCAACCGAGGTTCCGCCATGACCACCCCGAACTTTGAAGATTTCCAGAAATTCAGCAAGCAGCAGCTCGATGCGGTCAGCGCCGCGACCGCGACCGTCGCCAAGGGCCTGCAGGAGCTCGCCGCCGAGTCGACCGACTATTCGAAGAAGGCTTTCGCCGCCAGCTCGGCGGTCGTCGAGAAGCTGCTCGGCGCCAAGTCGGTCGAGACCGCGATCCAGATCCAGACCGAGTACGCCAAGTCCGCCTACGAGGGCTTCGTCGCCCAGGCGAGCAAGATCAACGAGATTTACGTGAAGCTGGCGACCGAGGCCTTCAAGCCGGTCGAGTCCGCCATCGCCAAGGCGCAAGGCAAGTAAGGCGGCGCTCGGCGCCGAGCGCGCGGGGCGATTCGGCACGATCGCCGAAGCCCCGGCACGGCGGAGTGATTTCACGAGTTCAGGGGCCGGCTTTCGAGCCGGCCCTTTTTTTTTCGCGCCTCTTGCGCAGCGTCGACAAATTGGCAATCCTGTCGATGTCGCGTCGGCCTCTGGCGCCTAGCGTTCGCGGCGCCTAGATTGAGGCGAGTGGGGAATGTGCGGCGAGCCCCCGGCGCGACGGCGTCGGGCCGCGCGTGCTTCTTGAGAGGTCGAACGTGATCGCCGAACCGCATCCGCTGGTCTCTCGTTTCCGGGCTGGAATGGCGCGGCTGGCGCGTTTCTTCTTCGCGCCGCGCGGTGCGGCGCCCGAACGGCCGGTCGGCGTCGTCGTTGCCGCCCGCGAACCGCGCCGCGGCCCGGAGATCCCCGGCAGCGGGGCCGCCGTCATCACGCGCACGCGCGCGCAGACCAAGCGCCCGAACATGTACCGGGTTCTCTTGCTCAACGACGATTACACGCCGATGGAGTTCGTGATCGCCATCCTTCAGGCCTTTTTCAATAAGAACCCGGAAGAAGCCACGCAAATCATGCTTCACGTGCACAACAACGGCGTCGGCGAATGCGGCGTCTACACCTACGAGATCGCGGAGACGAAGGTCGCGCAGGTGATGGACCACGCCCGCAAGAACCAACATCCGCTGCAATGCATCATGGAAAAGAAGTGAAAGGCCGGTGATGCCCGTATTCTCCCGCGCGCTCGAAAAGACCCTTCGCAAGGCGCTCGCGCTCGCCAACGAACGACGGCACGAATACGCGACGCTGGAGCACCTGCTGCTCGCGCTGATCGACGATCCCGACGCCGCCGCGGTGCTCAGGGCGTGCAACGTCGATCTCGACGCGCTGCGCAAGAGCGTCGTCCACTATATCGACACCGAACTGGTGAACATCATCGTCGAGACCGCCGACGAGGCCAAGGCGACCGCCGGCTTCCAGCGCGTCGTGCAGCGCGCCGCGATCCACGTGCAGTCGTCGGGGCGCGAGGAAGTGACCGGCGCCAACGTGCTGGTGGCGATTTTCGCCGAGCGCGAAACCCACGCCGCCTATTTCCTGCAAGAGCAGGACATGACGCGTTACGACGCCGTCAACTACATCAGCCACGGCATCGCCAAGCGCCCCGGCCTCTCCGACGCCTCGCGCTCGCCGCGCGGCGTCGACGAAGATTCGGACTCGCGCGACTCGAAGGAGGCCAAGGAGGCGCCCGAGGGCAAGAAGAAGGAAGGCGCGCTCGACGCGTACTGCGTCAACTTGAACAAGAAGGCGCGCGACGGCAAGATCGATCCGCTGATCGGGCGCGACGCCGAGGTGCAGCGCACCATCCAGGTGTTGTGCCGCCGCCAGAAGAACAATCCGCTGCTGGTCGGTGATCCCGGCGTCGGCAAGACCGCGATCGCGGAAGGGCTGGCGCGCAAGATCATCGGCCGCGAGGTCCCCGAGGTGCTCGCCGGGGCGACGGTGTTCGCGCTCGACATGGGCGCGCTGCTCGCCGGCACGCGCTATCGCGGCGACTTCGAGGAACGCCTCAAGCAGGTGATGAAGGAGATCGAACAGCACAAGGACGCCATTCTCTTCATCGACGAAATCCACACCGTCATCGGCGCCGGCGCCACCTCCGGCGGCGCGATGGACGCCTCCAACCTGCTCAAGCCGGCGCTGGCGCAAGGCACGCTGCGCTGCATCGGCTCGACCACCTACAAGGAATATCGCCAGTATTTCGAGAAGGACCGGGCGCTGGTGCGCCGCTTCCAGAAGATCGACGTCAAGGAGCCGAGCGTCGCCGACGCGGTGGAGATCCTCAAGGGCCTCAAGCCCTATTTCGAGGAGTTCCATAAGGTCCGCTACACCCAGGAGGCGGTCAAGGCGGCGGTCGAATTGTCGGCGCGCTACATCCACGACCGCAAGCTGCCCGACAAGGCGATCGACGTCATCGACGAAACCGGCGCCTCGCAGATGCTGGTTCCCGAGGCCAAGCGCAAAAAAATAATTGGTATCAAGGAGATCGAGGCGACGATCGCCTCGATGGCGCGCATTCCGCCCAAGTCCGTCTCCAAGGACGACGCGGAAGTGCTCCAGCATCTCGACGCGACCCTGAAGCGCGTCGTCTACGGCCAGGACGAGGCGCTGGGCGCGCTCGCCTCGGCGATCAAGCTCGCGCGGGCGGGACTGCGCGATCCGGAAAAGCCGATCGGCAGCTATCTCTTTTCCGGCCCGACGGGGGTCGGCAAGACCGAAGCGGCGCGCCAGCTCGCCTTCAGCCTCGGCCTCGAGCTCACCCGCTTCGACATGTCCGAATACATGGAGCGCCACACGGTTTCGCGCCTCATCGGCGCGCCGCCCGGCTATGTCGGCTTCGACCAGGGCGGCTTGCTGACCGACGCGATCGACCAGCACCCGCATTCGGTGCTGCTGCTCGACGAGATCGAAAAGGCCCATCCCGACCTCTTCAACATCCTCCTGCAGGTGATGGACCACGGCAAGCTGACCGACCACGCGGGCAAGCAGATCGACTTCCGCAACGTCATCCTGATCATGACCACCAACGCCGGCGCGCAGGACCTGGCCAAGGAGGCGTTCGGCTTCCACAAGTCGAAACGCGAAGGCGACGACACCGAAGCGATCAACCGGCTGTTCTCGCCCGAGTTCCGCAACCGCCTCGACGCGATCGTGCCGTTCGCGCGGCTGCCCGAGTCGGTGATCGCGCAGGTCGTCGACAAGTTCGTCATGCAGCTCGAAGCCCAGCTCGCCGATCGCAACGTGACGATCGAGCTTACCGATGAGGCGCGCGCCTGGCTGGTCAAGAACGGCTACGACGAGGCGATGGGGGCGCGGCCGATGGCGCGCGTCATCCAGAGCCAGATCAAGACGCCGCTCGCCGACGAAGTGCTGTTCGGCCGCCTGAAGAACGGCGGGGTGGTGCGCGTCGTCGTCACCGCCGAGGACGGCGGGGTCAAGAAGCTCGGCTTCGTCTATCCCGAGGGGCCGGCGCAGCCGCGCCTCGAGCGCGACCTGATCGTCGCCGGACGCAAACGCGCGGAAGGCGAGCCCGAGACGCGCAGGGGCCGCACGCGCAAGCGCGCCGACGGCGCGGGCGTTGCGGGCGAAGACAGCGAAGCGCCGGACGAAGTCTCGCCGAGCGAACCGCAGGCGACGTGAGGGGCGGCGGAGGCGATGCTCGGGGTTTGAAGTGCGCGAGCCCGCGGGCGCGAACCTCTTTCCCTCTCGCGCTACGGGATACGCACATCTGGTGAAGCGCGCGGCCAATCCCCCGGCCCCTCACCCTTCCCTCTCCCCGCAAGCGGGGAGAGGAGCGCGCGGTGCCTTTCTTCCCCTCTCCCCGCGTCTTCGCGGGGAGAGGCCGGGTGAGGGGCGGGGCGAGTTTCCGCGCTGTCGCCAAGATGTGTGTATCCCGTAGTTCCCTCACGAGGGAAGGCGCCATCGCGTTGGCGGTGACGGAAGGGGCGCGCGGGCGCGCGACGGCGTCGACGAGCGCCGGTCATCTTGCGATGGCATGGCAAATCCGCGCAACCGTCAGTTCACGCATTGCAATGGCTCTGCGCGTCGAACCTGCAGAAGCGTCTCGCCGAAGGGCGTCGAAAGACGCGTGTCTTTCGACGGAGTAGCGGAGACCAGAGCGTTGTGCGGGCGGGGCAAAAGGGGAAATGAGCGGTGGCATCACCGTAATTCCCCCCTCGCCGACGGAGTGAAGGAGGCAGACATGAGCGTAGACATGGCAAAAGTGAATAGGATGATTGCACAGTTCGAAGCTTCCATCGACGCTGCGCAGAAAGAACTAGCCGATGCGCAACGCATTCAGGGAGCTACTGCACTGCAACACAAACAGGATTTAGAAAAGATGAATGGGCTGATTGCAAAGCAGGAAGCCGCCAACGCGGCCATGAGCGTCATCGCTGAAAAAGCTATCGCTCAAGCGCGGGCACTCGAACATTTCATCGTCAGCGAGGGATTGTGGGAAGAGTTTCGCGCCATCGCCGCCCACGAAATTCCCAGAAAGTAATAGACTTGTATCTAACGTATCTATTCGGTAATTAGTGGAGCTAGTGCTTTTCCCGCGACGCTGGCGGCTTCGGTGCTGGCCGCACGTCGAGCGGAAAAGTGATGTCGAGCTTCACGCTGTATTTTCCGATATCACTGCCGCCGTGATCCCACCCGCCTTCGATCTCGGCGCGGCATTGCACGTCATCGGAAAAACCCAAAGCGTCGAGCTGCTGGCGAAGCGAAACATTGTCCTCCTTTTTGATGTGGGCAACCGGCTCGCCATTGATCCGAACAACGATGGCATGGGCGTCGTAGTACACCTCGCCGGAAGTGCTGACTCCGTTTTTTTTTGCGATGCAAAGTCGGAGGTGAGTCCGGTTTGCCACAGGTAGGCGAAATCGGATTGGGATTTGGTCTGCGTGCGCGGTTTTGGC
>JBEKLU010000077.1:0-25324 GCA_050010035.1 Roseiarcus sp. | reverse complement strand
AGCGTGTGCGAACTGGAGGCCGGCAGGCCGAACGACCAGGTGCCGAGGTTCCAGATGATCGCCGAGATCAGCAGCGCGAACACCATCGCGAAGCCGGCGCTGGAGCCGACCTGCATGATGAGCTCGACCGGCAGCAGCGAGACGATGCCGAAGGCGACCGCGCCGGCGGAGGTGAGCACGCCGAGCAGGTTCCACAGGCCCGACCACACCACCGCGATCTGAGGCTTGAGCGAATGCGTGTAGATCACCGTCGCCACCGCGTTGGCGGTGTCGTGGAAGCCGTTGACGAATTCGAAGCCGAGCGCGATCAGCATCGCCACGCCGAGCAGCAGGTACGGCAGGATCGTCGTCGGGCTCGCGCCGGTTCCGGCGATGTCGGAATAGATCGAATAGGCCATGAAGAACAGGCCGCCCGCGAGGACCGCGAGGAAAGCCAGCAAGGCGCGGATGTCGATCGGCTGATCGAGATGGACGCGCGCCGGCGCCGAACTCGGCGCGGACAAGGCGTCGGCGATGGCTGTCATGGCGTCAGTGCTCCCCTGCGGCAAAATGGCCCAGCTTCTATCGCCAAGGCGCATGACAGGTTCGTGACGCCGCCGCGGGGGGGCCCGGGTTCGCCTTCAGCCGACTTCGGCGAGCAGCGACATCTGCCGCTTGTCGGGCTCGCCGCCCTGATCGGTGAGAGGCGTGGGGTAATCGCCGGTGAAGCAATGGTCGGTGAATTGCGGGCGCCGGTCGTCGCGCTTCTCGTAGCCCATGGCGCGATAGATGCCGCCGATGGAAAGGAACGCGAGGCTGTCGGCGCCCATGAATCGGCGCATCGAGTCGATATCCATGCGCGCCGCCAGCAACTTGTCGCGCTCGGGCGTGTCGATGCCGTAGAAGTCGGGATGGGTGATCGGCGGCGAGGAAATGCGCAAATGCACCTCGCGGGCGCCCGCTTCGCGCATCATCTGGACGATCTTCACGCTCGTCGTGCCGCGCACGATCGAATCGTCGATCAGCACGATGCGTTTGCCGGCGACGACGGCGCGATTGGCGTTGTGCTTGAGGCGAACCCCCAATTCGCGGATCGCCTGGGTCGGCTGGATGAAGGTTCGTCCGACGTAATGATTGCGGATGATGCCGAGTTCGAAGGGAATGCCGCAGGCGCCGGCGTAGCCGAGCGCCGCCGGCACGCCGGAGTCCGGCACCGGCACCACGACGTCGGCCGCCGCCGGCGCCTCGCGCGCCAGTTCGGCGCCCATCGCCTTGCGCGTGGCGTAGACCGAGCGTCCCTGCACGATCGAGTCGGGCCGCGCGAAATAGATGTATTCGAAGATGCACGGTCGCATCCGCTGCGGCGGGAACGGCTTCAGGCTCTGCAGGCCGTCGCCGTCGATGACGATGACCTCGCCGTTTTCGACGTCGCGGACGAACTTGGCGCCGATGATGTCGAGCGCGCAGGTCTCCGAGCACAGGATCGGGCAGCCCTCGAGTTCGCCGAGCACCAGCGGCCGGATGCCGAGCGGGTCGCGCGCGCCGATCAGCTTCTTGTTGGTCAGCGCCACCAGCGCATAGGCCCCTTCGATCTGCCCGAGCGCCTCGACGAAGCGCTCGACGATGCGCGGCCGGCGCGAGCGGGCCGACAGCAGGAGCACGACTTCGGTGTCCGAGGTCGATTGGCAAATCGCGCCGGCGCGGATCAGCTCGCGCCGAAGCGTCAGGCCGTTGGTGAGGTTGCCGTTGTGCGCGATCGCGAGGCCGCCCGCGTCGAGCTCGGCGAACAGCGGCTGCACGTTGCGCAGGATCGTTTCGCCGGTGGTGGAATAACGCACGTGGCCGATGGCCGCCGCGCCCGGCAGGCGTTCGATCGTCGCGGCGCTGGAGAAATGGTCGCCGACCAGGCCCTGGCGACGCTCCGAATGGAATCGCACGCCGTCGAAGGCGACGATCCCCGCCGCCTCCTGGCCGCGATGCTGCAGCGCATGGAGCCCCAGCGCGGTGATCGCGGCGGCGTCGGGGTGCCCGAAAATCCCGAAGACGCCGCACTCCTCGTGCAACCGATCGTCGTCGAGTTCGAACGCCCCGGCCTCGGCCGGGACGTCCTGGCCGGAGTCGGCCGCGCGACTTGGGTCATGACTTGGACGGGGGAAACGGGTCGCTCGGCTGCTGTCCATCGGCGTTCAGGTCTTGCCGGGCGTGGGCACGACCGCCGGCGCCGCCGGCGCCGGCATCGGCACGCCCTTGTTGATCAACGAGTCGAGTTTCTTCTTGTCGGCGGTCGGCGTCGAGTCGGCGGCCGGGGCCGGCGGGGCGCTCGCCGCGCCGCTTTCGTCGATCGGCTCTTCGGCGCCGCCGCTCACGTTCTTCGACTTGATCCAGCCCTCGATCGCCGACGCGGCGTCGTCGGGCAGCATCGCGATCACGCGGTTGGCCGTATCGATCAGCACCGGCCGCGTCTTCGCCGCCTTCACCCATTCCGGCTGCTGTTTTTCCGCCACCAGCCAATTGAAGATCGAGAAGGCGACGACCCCGAGCAGGAAGCCGCGCGCCGCGCCGAACAGGAACCCGAGCGAGCGGTCGAGCGCGCCGATCTTGCTGTCGAGAATCGCGTCGGACAGGCGGACCGTCAACAGCGACACGACGATCAGCGTCGCGAAGAACACCGCCGCCGCCGAGACGGCCTGAGCGACGATATCCTTGTGGATATAGGGTTTCGCGTAGGGCAGGACGACCGGATAGAAATAGTAGGCCGCCGCCGCCGCCGCGGCCCACGAGCCGATGGCGAGCACCTCGCGCGTGAAGCCCCGCATCATCGACAGCAAGGCCGAGACGAGAATGATGGCGAGAATTCCCAGATCAAGATAAGACGGCATGTCAACGAGCCTCGCACCCGCGCGGAAAAAGTTTCAGGCTCGCCCGACGGCCGCCCATCGCATTCTCGCCCGGCCTTATAGCCAAGCCGCGTCGCTTCGTCACCTTGCCTTCGCCGTCTTTGTCGCCACGCCCGCCGCCGCGATCTCCGCCACCAGGCTGGCGACCGAGGCGATCGGCGTCGTCGTCAGGCGCGCGCTTTCGCCGCCCTTACGGGACGCGGGCGCGACCGCGCGGGTAAACCCGAGCTTGGCGGCTTCTTTGAGGCGCAATGCGCTGTGGCCGACCGCGCGCACCGCGCCGGAAAGCGCGATTTCGCCGAAATAGACGGCGTCGTGCGGCAGGCTGACGCCGATGAGCGAGGAGACGAGCGCCGCCGCCGCCGCCAGATCGGCCGCCGGCTCGGCGATCCTCAGGCCCCCCGCGACATTGAGATAGACGTCGTATTGGCCGAGCTTCAGGCCGCCGTGGGCCTCCAGCACCGCCAGGATCATCGCCAGGCGGCTCGGCTCCCAGCCCACCACCGCGCGACGCGGCGTGCCGAGCGTCGAGGGCGCCACCAGCGCCTGGATTTCCACCAGCAGCGGCCGCGCGCCCTCGACGCCGGCGAACACCGCCGCTCCCGGCGCCGCGCCGTCGCGCCCGGCGAGGAACAGCGCGCTGGGGTTGGCGACCTCGGCGAGACCGCCGCCGGTCATTTCGAACACGCCGACCTCGTCGGTGGCGCCGAAGCGGTTCTTCGAGGCGCGCAGCAGGCGAAAGGCGTGCGCGCCATCGCCCTCGAATGACATCACCGCGTCGACCATGTGCTCGACGACGCGCGGGCCGGCGATCTGCCCGTCCTTGGTGACGTGGCCGACGAGGATCAGCGCCGCGCCGCTCGTCTTGGCGAAGCGGAGGAGCGCCTGCGTCGAGCCGCGCACCTGGCTCACCGTGCCCGGCGCCGATTCGATCGAATCGCTCCACATCGTCTGGATGGAATCGATGATGACGAACTTGGGCGGATCGCCCGAGCCGAGCGTGGCGACGATGTCCTCGACCAGGGTCTGCGCCGCCAGTTGCACCGGCGCGTCGGAAAGGCCGAGGCGTGTGGCGCGCAGGCGCACCTGTTCGGTCGACTCTTCGCCCGAGACGTAGACCACCCGCCCGCCGCGCCGCGCCAGCGCGGCGCCGGCCTGGATCAGCAGCGTCGACTTGCCGATGCCCGGCTCGCCGCCGATCAGCGTCGCCGAACCCATTACAAAGCCGCCGCCGGCGACGCGGTCGAGCTCGCTGAGGCCGGTGACGATGCGCGGCTGCGGCGCGGCGGCGCCGGAAAGGTCCTCCAGCGCGAAGGCGCGCCCGGCGCCGCCGCGCCGGCCCGCCGCCGCGCCGACGCCCAGCGCCGCCGCCTCCTCGATGATGGTGTTCCACTCGCCGCAGGACTCGCACCTGCCCTGCCAGCGCTGCGTGATCGCGCCGCAATTCTGGCAGACGTAGGAGGAGCGCGGCTTGGCCATAGGCGACAAGTGGCAGGATTCGGGGCCTCGTGTCGAGCGCATCTTGACGACGGCGCGGAAACTCCCCCAGCCCCCCTGCCTCTCCCCGCGAGTGGGGAGAGGGGAAGAACGGCGCCGCGCGCTCCTCTCCCCGTTTACGCCCGCCAAACGCTTGCGTTTGCGGCGGAGAGGCAGGGTGAGGGGCGGGGGCATTGGCCGCAGGCTGCGCCGAGACGTGCGGTT
The DNA here is from genome assembly GCA_050010035.1 of Roseiarcus sp. GTDB lineage: Bacteria > Pseudomonadota > Alphaproteobacteria > Rhizobiales > Beijerinckiaceae > Roseiarcus. The sequence goes on along the minus strand of JBEKLU010000077.1, from coordinate 20,747 downwards.
CCCGTAGGCGGCCGCACGCGCCCATCGGGCGTCCGCTCAAGCCAGCGATTGATAGAGCGCGCCGTAGCGGCCCGCCGGGCGGGCCCAGGCGAAGTCGCGCGACATCGCGCGCCGCCGCATCGCGTCGAAACGGGCGCGCGAGCCGAACGCCGCGGTGGCGCGCCGCACTGCGCCCGACAGCGCCTCCCGGCTGATCGCGTTGAAGAGAAAACCGGTCACGCCGTCCTCGATCGTGTCGACCAATCCGCCGGTGCGGCGCGCGATCGGCAACGTGCCGCTCTTTTGCGCATACATCTGGCTGAGGCCGCAAGGCTCGAAACGCGACGGCATCAGCAGGAAATCGCTGCCGGCGAAGATTCGCCGCGCCTCCTCGTCGTCGAAACCGATATGCGCCCCGACGGCGCCGGGGTTTCGCCGGCTGAGGTCGACGATCGCCTCCTCGAAGCGCTTTTCGCCGCTGCCGGTCGCGACGATCTGGCCGCCCTCGGAAATGATCTCGTCGGCGGCCTCGATCGCCAGATCGACCCCCTTCTGATGGACGAGCCGGGAGATGATGGCGAACAGCGGGCCCTTGCTCAACGCCAGCCGGAAGGCCTTGCGCACCGCCTCGGCGTTCTCCTCCTTCCACGCCTCGGGGTCGGTTCGCGCGCGGCCGGCGGCGTCGAGCCGCCAGTCGTCCTCGATGCCGTTGAGGATGCCCGTCAGCTTGCCCTCTTGCGCGCGGCCCGCCAGCAGGCCGTGCAGGCCGCAGCCGTTCTCGACCCGGGTGATCTCCTTCGCGTAGGTCTCGCTGACGGTGGTGACGTGGGAGGCGTAGTAGATTCCCGCCTTCAGGAAGGAAAGCTTGCCATGGAACTCTACCCCGTCCTGGGCGAACGCGCGGTCGGGGACGCCGAGTCCGGCGAGCCTTTCGGGCGGAAACAGCCCCTGGAAGGCCAGATTGTGGATGGTCATCACCGCGCACGCGCGAACGCCCAGCCATTCGAGGTAGCCCGCCGCCAGCGCCGCCGGCCAATCGTTGAGATGCAGCACGGCCGGCGTCCAGGCGGGGTCGCCGAGCCCCGCCGCCATCTGGGCGGCGCCGAGAGAGAGACGCGCGAACCGCACGTCGGAATCGGCCCACGGCGCTCCCCGAGCGTCGGCGTACGGGGTCCCCTCGCGCGCGAAGAGCTCGGGGCAAACGAGCGCGTAGACGACGAGGCCGTCCTGGACGACGAGCCGCGCCAGCTTGCAGGACGGGATGTCCGCCAAAGCAGGCAATTGCCCGACGAATTCGAGCGGGAATCGTCCTTCGACGACTTCGCGGTAGCCGGGGATGAGGACGCGAGCGTCGGCGAAACTCCGCAAGGCTCGCGGCAGGGCCGCCGACACCAGGCCCAATCCGCCGACCTTGACGAAATCGGACATTTCGGGCGTGACGAAGAGAATCCGCTGCTGCGACCGCGCGGGCGAATCCGCTTCGCTCTGCGCGCGCCCCTCGAGCGGACGCTCTTCGCAACCGTCCGCGACCGCCGCACGGTCCATCGGCTATGCCTTCCCCGCGCTTCTAGGCGAACACGCAGCGAACACGCACGCTCCGGCGCAGACTGCCGCCGGGGAATCGAGCGACGACGTCGAGCGCCGAGGAACGGCGCGCGCTCGCGCGTCGCCTAGTGCGGCGCGCGCCGCTCGGCGGTCGCTTTGCGATCGTCGGGGATCGGCCGCATCGACGCGGCGACCAAGATCGGCTCGGCCCGCGCGGGCGCTTCGACTTTGCGGGCGCCGCTCGAACCGACCTTGATCTCGTTGGTCACCCCGACGACGCCGCGGATCTTGCGGACGTCCGCCTCCGCGGAACTCTTCTGATAAGGCCGGTCGACTTCCCCCGTCAGCGTGACCCAGCCCTGCTCGCATGTGGCGCACACCCGATCGGGCGGCACGGCCAGGTCCCAATAGAGGGCGTTCAAGACGTTGGCGACGATGTCGTTGCCGCGCGGCCTGGATTTCATAGCGGCTTCGGCACCGACTTCGAGCTCGTCGGAGACTTCCTTCACCCCGGGAACGCACTCGGCTTTGTATTTGGCCGCCAGCTTCTGCGCGTGGGTGTCGACCTCGCCGATCAGCGTCACCACGCCGTCATGCACTCTTACGACGATGCGCGCCGCGTTGATCAAAGGGTCCAGATAAAGAGCGCTGAGTACAGCTTGCTCCAACGTTCGGTCCATCACGGCCTCCTCCCGCTGTCATACGCGCCGTCCCTCGCCCCGGGGAGTTGGCTCGCGGACGCGACGCCGATGGCCAGCCGGCCAAGCTAAACGTCGCCGAACCCCTCGCGCCTCCCTCTCGGTCTCGGATGGGCTGCGGATGTCTACGATCCTCCTTTGCTGTCGCTCTATCCTTCTGCGGGCAGATACGAAAAATCAATAACGACAATTCACGCTTGCGACATTGATATTTGTCAACCTCTTCGGCCGGAAAAACACCAGCTTCCTTCTGCGCAAATCATTCGTAGTCAATAGATTGAAATGCATAATGTTTGATTGTGGCGACAAGATTACCGAACGGAGCGCGCGCGTCAGAGCCGGCGCGGCGGCGCGCCGGTTGCAAAGGCGGGCGAGTTGGACGAACCTGCCGGCGCGTCGTCAACCCGGAAGGAGCCGAGCATGGGCCTTCGCGCGCTTTGCCTGATGAGCCTGTTGTCGCTGTTCGCTCTTTGCCCGTCCGCGCGGGCCGACGACGCCTCTTTCGTCATCGGCATCATGAACGACCAGTCCGGCCCTTACGCCGATCTGGCCGGGCCGAGTTCGGTCGCGGCGGTCCGCTTGGCGATCGAGGATTTCGGCGAAACGGCGCTCGGCAAGAAAATCGAACTTCTCGTCGCCGACCATCAGAACAAGGTCGACGTCGGCATGGCGATCGCGCGCCAATGGTACGAAGAGCGCGGCGTCGCGGCGATTTTCGACATCACCAACTCCGGCGTCGCGCTGGCGCTTCAGGGCCTCGCCAAATCGCACAATCGGCTGGTCATCTTCGATTCCGCTTCGTCTTCCGATCTGACCGGCAAATCCTGCTCGCCCTACACCATGCAGTGGAACGCCGACAATTGGTCGAACGGCGTCGCGCTGATGCGCCTCTTGATCAAGCAGAAGCTCGACAGCTTCTTCTTCATCACCGCCGACTACGCCTTCGGCGCCTCGCTGGAGGCGGACGCGCGCGCCGCGATCGCCGAGGCGGGCGGGGCGACGCTCGGCGGCGTCCGCGCGCCCCTCAACACCGCCGATTTCAGCTCCTATCTGTTGTCGGCGCAGGCCTCGCACGCCAAGGTCGTGGTGCTCGCCAACACCGGAGCCGACCTCTCCACCTCGCTCAAGCAGGCCAACGAATTCGGCGTCGCGCCGGCGCAATATATCGCCACGCCGATCACCTACCTGAGCGACGTCAACGCGCTCGGCCTGCCCATCGCGCACGACCTCACCTTCATGCAGTCCTGGTACTGGGACCTCGACGACGCGACGCGCGCCTGGGCCAAGCGCTTTTACGCCCGCACCAATCGGATGCCCAACGACAATCAGGCGGTTCTCTATTCCTCGGTGCGCCATTATCTCGAAGCCGTCGCCAAGGCCGGCACGGATGACGCGCTCACCGTCGCCAAGGCGATGCGCGAGGCGCCGATCCACGACGTCTTCACCGACAACGGCCGCATCCGCGAGGACGGGCGCGTGGTCTACGACCGCTATCTCGTGAAGGTGAAGACGCAGGCCGAGTCGAAATATCCCTGGGACTATCTGACCGTCGTCGCCAAGATTCCCGCCGACGAGGCGTTCCGCCCGCCCGGCGCCGGCGGCTGCGCGCTGGGGGTTCGTTAGGGGCGGCGACCGCGCTTGCGCGGGTCAGCGAAACGTCATACTCGTAATCCGTCATTGGCGACCCGGCGCGAGCCGGGTCAAACGGGAACGCGGTGCGGCTCGGTCCACTTTAGGGATCGCGCCAATGCCGCGGCTGCCCCCGCAACTGTAAGCGGCGAGCCGCTCTCCAAGTGATCCACTGGGACTTCAGCGTCCTGGGAAGGAGGAGAGGGGCGAGAAGCCGCGAGCCAGGAGACCGGCCTTTGATCGTGCAACTCTAGCCGCCGTCGGTGGGACGGGGGGAGGAATCATGTTCAAAGCCTTTTTCCCGCGCGCGACTCGGGCCGCCCTGGCCGCCATCGCGCTCACCGGCGCGCTCACGTCTATCGCTCGCGCCGACGAACTGCCCGAAATCACGGTGACGGCCGATCGGATCGAGGAGCCGATCGGCCAGACCGGCGCCTCGGTGACGATCATCCCCGGCGCCGAGGTCGCGAAACTGGGATCGAAAGGCCTCGCCGACGTCCTGCGCGGCGTCGCCGGCCTCGACGTCGACGAAGCCGGCGGCGTCGGCGCCGTGACCCAGGTCCGCCTGCGCGGCTCCAACCCCGGCGAGACCCTGGTGCTGATCGACGGCGTGCGCATCGGCAATACGGCCTCGACCGACGGCTCGCTCGACTTCGGCAATCTCTCCGCCGTCGACATCGAGCGCATCGAGGTGCTGCGCGGGCCGCAATCGGCGCTGTACGGCTCGGACGCGATGGGCGGCGTCATCAACATCATCACCCGCAAGGGCTCTAAGACGCCGCATCGCTCGGTGACGGTGGAGGCGGGCAGCTACGGCACGATCTCGACCAAGGCGACGATGTCGGGCGGCGACGACGTCTGGACCTACTCGCTGGGCGTCAGCGCGCTGCACGCGGACGGTTTTCCCCGCTACGGCTATCGCATCGACCGGCCGCTGACGATCGGCGACGGCGTCACTCCCCTGCCGCCCCTGCCGGCGGACGACCCGACCAACAAGGGCGGCGCGAGCGGGCGGTTCTCCTATCGCGTCTCCGACGACGTCACCATCGACGCCGGCTTCTCGCTGTTCGGCAACGCGCTGCGTTTCGACAACTCCTACGCGATGGTCCCAGCGGACGTGTTCAGCCATTTCAATCACTCGCAGACGACGATCGCCGACGGCTTCGTGCGCGCCACCGCCAATTCGTTCGGTGGCCTGCTGCGCAGCCAGCTCACCGTCTTCGGCAACGACACCAACAGCAACATCTGGGAAGCCGAGGGTTGCTTCGACATCAACTACAACGCGTTCAATTGCCGCTCCGGCTATCAGGGCGCGCGCTACGGCGCGGAGTACCAAGGCGATCTGAAGCTCGGCGCCTTCGGCGCGCTGACCTTCGGCGCGCGCAACGAGACCGAGACCATCAGCACCTCACAGAGCCCCAATCCGGACGGGTCGTTCACCCCGATCCGCGCGCAGCAGATCACCAATTCGGTTTTCGCCGAGCATCGCCTGGCGCTCGGCGACCGCCTCGACGTCACGCTCGGCGGGCGGATCGACGCGATCGAGCAAGGGCAGACCTTCGAAACGTGGCGCGCGACTGCGGCCTATCGGATCGACGAGACGGGAACCAAGCTGCGCGCCAGCGTCGGCACGGGCGACAAGGCCGCGACGCTCTATCAACGCTTCGGCCAGTACGGCGATCCGACCTTGGCGCCCGAGCAGAGCTTCGGCGTCGACGCCGGGGTCGACCAGAAGCTGTTCGACGGCCGCCTCACCGCGTCGGCGACGGCTTTCGACACACGCTACCGCAATCTCATCGACTTCGCCGACGTCCCCTCGTGCACGCCGACGCAGATCAACACCGACGGCGGCTGCTACTACAACGTCGGCCGCGCCGACACGCGCGGCGTCGAACTCTCGGCCGAGGCGATCCTCGTTCCCGACGTGTGGCGCGCCCGGGCGAGCTACACCTATCTCGAGGCGGTGGATCTCGAGACGCAAACGGCGTTGCTGCAGCGGCCGCGCAACAAGGGCGCGCTGTCGCTCGTCTACGACGGAATCGCCAAGCTCGAGCTGGAATCGCGCCTCACGCTCGTCGGCTCGCGTCTGGACTACGGCACGACGTCCGACGTGACTCTGGCGCCCTACGCCAAGCTCGATTTCCTCGCCAACTACAAGCTCGACGACAATTTCGCGCTGTTCGGCCGGATCGAGAACGTCACCGACGCGCGCTACGAGGAAGTGTATAACTACGGCACGGCCGGGCGCTCCTATTACGCGGGGATAACCTACAGTTGGTGACGACAAGACCGCGCGCGCTCGTCTCGTTCCGCCTGCCCGTGCTGGCGCTGGTCGCGGCGCTGTTCGCCGCCGCCGCGGCGCAGGCGGCCGATCCGGCGGCCAGGCCGCGGCGCATCGTTTCGATCAACATGTGCATGGACGAGCTGGTCCTGCGTCTGGCCGACCGCGACACCATCGCCTCGATCACCTGGCTTTCGCAAGATCCGCGCAACGCCAACATGGCGGAAGCGGCCAAGGGCCTGCCGGTCAACAACGGGCTGGCGGAGGAGGCGCTCTCCTACCATCCCGACCTGGTGCTCGCCGGCGCGTTCACCGAGCGCTCGACCATCGCGCTGCTCGACGAGGTCGGCGCGCCGGTGATCGAATTTTCCGTGCCCGAGACGCTCGACGGGGTGCGGGCGCAGATTCGCGAGGTCGCGGCCGTCCTCGGCGAGGCGGCGCGCGGCGAGGCGCTGGTCGCGGACATCGATCGTCGCCTGGCGCGGATTTCCGTCGATGCGAACCGAGCCCCGCTGCGCGCGATCATCCTGCGGCCGAACGGCTACACCGTCGGTCCGGGATCGCTGGTCGACGAAATTCTGCGCCGCGCCGGGATGGTCAATCTCGCCGCGCGGCTCGACGTCGGCGCCTATCAGCAGATTCCGTTGGAACGGCTGGCCATGCTCGACGCCGACGTGCTGATCGTCGACAGCGAAGGCTTCGCCGAGCCTTCGCTCGCCACCGCTGCGCTGAGTCATCCGATCGTCGCCGCGCTCGCCCGCCGCCTGAAAGTCGTCACGCTGCCCTCGCGGCTGTGGACCTGCCCCGGCCCGGGGGTGGTCGAGGCGGTCCAGAGGCTCGCCGATGCGACCGCCGAGGTCCAGGCGCGGGAGACGCGTCGTTGAGCGGCGCGCTCGCACGCGCTCCTGTCGCCTATGGGCCGCTCGTCGCCGCGCTCGCCGGCCTGGCGCTCGTCGCGACCTTCGCCTCGCTGGTCATCGGCTACGTCCATCTCGACGTTTTCGCGGCGCTGAGCGACGTCGCGCACGGCCGCGCGAGCCTGCCCGCGCTGGTGCTCATCGAGCTGCGCGCGCCGCGCGCCGCGCTCGGCTGCGCCGTCGGATTCAGCCTCGGGCTGACCGGCGCGGCGATGCAGGGACTGCTGCGCAATCCGCTCGCCGATCCCGGCGTCGTCGGCGTCTCGGGCGGCGCGGCGCTCGGCGCCGTGGTCGTCTTCTATTCCGGGCTCGCCGGCGCGTTCGCGCTCGCCCTGCCGCTCGGCGGCGTCGCCGGCGCGATCCTCGCGGCGCTCGCGCTCTACGGCCTCGCCGGCCGGGGCGCCGGCACGATGACGCTGATCCTGGCGGGCGTGACCATCAACAGCTTCGCCGGCGCGCTCACCGCGCTGGCGCTCAATCTCTCGCCCAACCCCTACGCCGCTTTCGAGATCGTGTTCTGGCTGATGGGTTCGCTCACCGACCGCAGCCTGCCGCAGCTTTGGTTGACGCTGCCGCTGATGCTCGTCGGCTGGGCTCTGCTGATGTCCGCAGGCCCGGCGCTCGACGCGCTGACTCTCGGCGAGGACACGGCGACGAGCCTCGGCTTCGATCTCAAGCGCCTGCGCCTGACGCTGGTGGCGGGATCGGCGCTGGCGGTCGGCGGGGCCGTCGCCGTCACCGGCGCCATCGGCTTCGTCGGCTTGGTGGTCCCGCATCTCTTGCGTCCGCTCGTCGGCCATCGGCCGGGCCGGCTGCTTCTCGTCAGCGGCTTCGGCGGCGCGATCGCCCTGCTCGCCGCCGACATCGCGGTGCGCCTCCTGCCGATCCATCCCGAACTGAAACTGGGCGTCGTCACCGCGCTGATCGGCGCGCCGTTCCTCTTCGGTCTCATCGATCGTCTGCGGCGGGAGGCCTGATGCGCATCGAAGCGACCAACGCTATCGTTCGTTTCGGCGAGCAAAACGCGCTCGCGGGCGTCGATTGCGCGATCGGCCCCGGCGAGATGGTCGCGCTGATCGGCCCGAACGGAGCCGGCAAGACGACGCTGATGCGCGTCCTCGCCGGACTCCAGCCGTTGCAGGCGGGCGAGACGCGCTACGACGGCCGCGGCGCGCGCGACCTCGGACGTGGCGAACTGGCCAGGCGCGTCGCCTTCCTGGCGCAGGGCGGCGAGGCCCATTGGCCGCTGCGGGTCGACCATCTCGTCGGATTGGGGCGCCTGCCGCATCGCCGCGCCTTCTCAGGGCCGAGCGCCGCCGACCACGCCGCGATCGAGGCCGCGCTCGCGGCGGCGGACGTCGCGCACTTGCGCGCCAGAACGCTTCGTGCGCTCTCGGGCGGCGAACGGGCGCGCGTGCTGCTGGCGCGCGCGCTGGCGGTGGAGGCCGAAACGCTCCTGGCCGACGAACCGGTCGCGGCGCTCGACCCGCTGCACCAGCTCGGCGCGATGGCGCTGCTGCGCGCGGTCGCCAGAAACGGCGCCGGCGTCGTCGCGGTGCTTCACGATCTGACGCTCGCCGTCCGCTTTTGCGATCGGCTGATCGTGCTCGCCGGCGGGCGCGTCATCGCCGACGGACCGCCCTCGGTGCTCACCGACGCGGTCGTCGCCGCCGCCTACGGCGTCGACGCGCTGCGCGGCGAGCACCGCGGCGAGCCATTCATCGTGCCGTGGGCGGCCACCCTCGCCCCAACCCCTCTCCCGTAAACGGCAGAGGGGCGTCGCGTCGCCCGCCGCCCCCGCGCTATTCTTCCTCGTCGAGCGTCCACGGCGCGCCCTCGTGGCCGCCGGCGCCGCGGCCGAAGCGCGCCGGATCGGCGGCAAGGGGGCTCGCGGCGCGGCCGCGCGGCTCGGGATCGGCCTCAGAACCCTCGTCGTCTCTCGCCGCCTGCGCCCAGTGCAGCACGGCGAGCGCCTTGCGCTTGCGGTTCGAGACGGATTCCAGCGTCGCCAGCCAGGTCGGGCGGGGATCGCGCGGGCGCATGTCGGCGACGCCGTTCTCGATGTTGGCGGCGACCTCGATCTGCAACGCCAGCCAGTCGATCAATTCACAATCTCGCAATGGACGAAAGCGCTCCAGGGCCTCGCGCCAGACGTCGGAGCGCTTGGCGCGCTTACGATCGCGATAGGGATGGCGGCGCGTCCAGCGCTGCAGCAGCCGCCATTTTTCAAGACTCGCGCGGCTCCTGTCGATTTCGTCGGCGTTTCGGTCGTCCCGCAGCTCCGCCTCGCGCCGAACGGCCTCGCCGAGCTCGGCGAGGAAGGCGGCCGCCTCGCTGCGCGTGAACGGTCGCGCGGCGGCGGCGAGGCGGGCGAATCGCGCCTCTTCGCCGATCGCACAAGCCGCGCCGCGCTCCCTCATCACGTCCTCGTGACCCCTCTGGCGGGCGTCGAAGGGGATCGTTCGCCGCCCCGGTTTACGCCGGGTTCCTCCAGCAATATGGGTCCCGGCGTCCCGGCGCGCCAGGCCTGGGAAGGCCGGGCCGCCCGGTGCGACCTTTTCACAGGGAGTGGCCGGCTTGCCAAGCCGCGCGCGAATTGCCATGGAAGAGAGATGCCTCGCCAGTTCGTCATCGCCGACGATCACGCCTTGTTCCGCACCGGCCTGCGGTTGCTGCTGAGCGACGGCTGCGGGCCGGCCGAAGTGCGCGAGGCCGCCAGCCTGCCCGAATTGCGCGCTCTGCTCGACATCGACTCGAACATCGATCTGGCCGTCGTCGACCTCGCGATGCCCGGCATGAACGGCGGCGGCTCGATCCGCGAGTTGCGCCACGCGTTCCCGCAACTGCGCTTCGTCGTCATGTCCGGCTCGGAGCAGCGCCATGACGTGCTCGACGCGCTCGCCGCCGGGGCGTTCGGCTACATTCCCAAATCGCTCGATCCCGACGCGATGATCGCCGCCTTCCAACAGGTTCTGGGCGGCGGCATCTATGCGCCGACGCTGCTGCTGACCGAGCCGCAGAAAACCCTCGAGCCTTCGCCGACCATCGACGCCAACATCATCGCCATGCTGACGCCGCGCCAATGCGACGTGTTGCGCCTGCTCGGCAAGGGCCAGGCGAACAAGGAAATCGCGCGCGCGCTCGACATTTCCGAAGGCACCGTCAAGATCCATCTCGCCGCGATCTTCCGCCTGTTCGACGTGCGCAACCGCACCGAGGCGGTGCTGAAGGCGAGCGCGCTGGATCTTTGAGGGGGCGTGGTTCGGGTCGTCCGCTGGCGGTGAAATTCTGACGCGTGGCGCGCGGCGTTGGTCGGCTGCGTCGGGTCGATTCCCGTCATCCGCCGCTCGCCGCCAAGCGCCAGACGTCGCCCCCTACCGCGCCAGCGCGTGAATCAGGGTCGAGCGCAGCGCGCGCGAGTCGACCGGCTTGGTCAGCCACGGCAGGCCCGAGCCGCGCAAGGCGGCGACCGCGTCGGGGTCGGTCGAACCGCTGATCATCACCACCGACGCCTCGGCGCCGCGGGCGCGCAAGGCCTCGACGAATTGCAGTCCGGTCGCCCCCTCGCTGAGGTCGTAATCGACCACCAGCGCCTCCGGCATGCCGGTGGCGTCGATCGAGGCGCGCGCGGCGGAAATGGACGCGGCGGCGGCGACGAGAGCGCCCTGATCGAGGAATTCCTGCTTCATCGCGGCGGCGCACAGCGGATCGTCGTCGAGGATGAGAATGCGGCGCCCCGCGAGCGATTCGCCCTCGACCTCCGGGCGCCTCGCCGGGCGCGGCGCGGAGGCGGCTTCCCGCAGCCAGAGCGTGAAGACGCTGCCCTTGCCGGGGTGCGAGCGCAGCGTCACCCGGCCGCCCATCAACGCCGCCAGGCGCCTGACGATGGCGAGCCCGAGGCCGATGCCCTCGTTGGGTCCGGTCGCGGTCATCTTGTCGCGATGAAACTCCTCGAACACCCGCTCGGCGCGGTCCGGCGCCACGCCGGCGCCCGTGTCGACGACGACGACGCCGATTTCGCCGCGCCGACGCCGGACGCCGAGCAGCACGCCGCCGCTGCGCGTGAACTTGAAGGCGTTGGCGAGCAGGTTGCGCAGCGCCAGTTCGACGAGCGTGCGGTCGCCCACCACCTTGGCCGAGGTCGGCGCGACGCGGAATTCGAGCCGGCGGTCGCGCGCCGTCGCGCTGAAGCCGGGACGCAGCGCGGCGAACAGTTCGGCGAGCGGCATCGGCCCGAGAGTGGGCTTGATGAGCCCCGCCTCGATCTTGGAGATGTCGAGCAGCGTGTCGATCATCGCGCGCAACGAGCGCAGCGAGCTTTCGACGTTGCCGACGAGCTCGGCCGCCTCGCCCTCGCCCAGGCGCCGCGACAGCGCGCTGACGAACAGCGTCATTGCGTGCAGCGGCTGGCGCAGATCGTGGCTCGCGGCGGCCAGGAAGCGCGACTTGGAGCGAATCGCCTCGATCGCTTCGTCGCGCGCGGTCTGCAACTGCGCTTCGAAGGCGCGCTCGCGCGTGATGTCGAGCAGCAGCACGAAGCAGCCGAGAACGCGGCCGTTGACGTCGCAGTCGGGATAGACGAAACCGCGCACGACGTTGATCATGCCGCCGGCGAAATCGACCGGCTGCTCGAATTCGACGTGCGCTCCGGCCAGGGCGCGCTCGATCTCGGGCCGCGCCGCGGCGGCGAATTCCCGTCCGACTTCGCCGAGGCGCCGCTTGAGATAGGCCGAGGGGTGCGCGCCGGTCCACGCCTCGACCGTGGCGTTGACGAAATGACAAACAAGATCAACGTCGTAATAGGCGACGACGCCGGGCAGCCCGTCGGCCATGATGTTGAGCATCTGCGCGTCGCACTGGAAGCGCGTGGTGCGCTCCCTGCCGAGGCACTGAAAAGGCAGCTGCGGCTTGTTCATCCCTCGCGACGTCTCCGACGCCTTACCAACGTAAACTTTATACCTGCGCGGCGCGCCCGCCAATGGCAAGCGCCCGAACGGCCTATGCCCTTCGGCATAGGCGCCGGCTAGCGCGTAAGGCGAATGGCGCCGCGCGGCGATTTGGGTCAAGACTCCGCCCGGGCAACACGGAGTCGGGCCATGACCTTTGCAATCCACACCCACGATCCTTCGCCGCGACCCGTTCCCGCTTCCGATCCCTTCGCGTTCGGCGCCCTGGCCGCGCTGAAGTTCCCCTATACGGACGCCGTCGTCGTTTCCTACGCGCCGGGCCAGGAAGTGGTCGGCGAGGGCGATCCGACGGAAAACTACTTCGTCGTCGTCAGGGGCGTCTTTCGGGCGGTCAAAGTGACCCGCGACGGACGGCGGCAGATCTTCGCCTTCTACATGGCCGGCGACATGTGCGGGCTCGAACCGGAGGAATCGCACGGGTTGACGATCGAGGCCGTCAACGCCGGGGCGATGGCGACGCTGTCGCGCCAAGCGTGCCACGCCAGGATGAACCGCGACCCCCAATTCAACGCGGCGGTTTTCGAAAACGTGACGCGCGCGCTGACCCACGCCGTCGACCATACGACGATGGTCGGGCGCTCTTCGGCCGAGGAGCGCCTCGCCTGGTTCCTGTCGATGCTGAGCGCGCGCGACGGCGGGCGCCACAGCGCGTCGATCGAGCTGACCATGCAGCGCCAGGACATCGCCGACTATCTCGGCCTCACCATCGAAACCGTCAGCCGGACGTTCACGCACTTGAAGGCGCAGGGCCTCATCGCCCTGCCGACGACGCGCCGCATCGACATTCTCAGGCCCGATCTCCTGGCGCGCCTCGCCTCGGCCGACCGCGACGCGCCGATCCGCGATTACCGCGCCGTCTGCTGAAGACGCCGCCGGGGCGTCGGGCGGAGTTTTGGCGAGCGCGGCCTAACCCGGCCGGGGCGAATCGGCGCACCATATCCTTGCCCATATTTTCGCGATCATGCGCGCCGACGCGGCGGCGCGGCCGCGGCTCCTGCGATCGACGACACCTGGAGAACGCGCATGCGCATCTTCGCCTTCATCGGGGCCCTTGCGATCGTCGCCGCGGTCGCCGCCGCGGTCTTCTTCTTCGGCGGCTTCTACAGCGTCGCGCAAACCGAAGAAAAAGGGGTCGTCGCCTGGGCGTTGGCGACCGTACGGGCGAGCTCGATCGCTCGGCACGCCGGTGGCACGCCGCCGATTTCCCTCGACGATCCCGCAACCGTGCAGGCCGGCGCGCGCGCCTACGCCGCAATCGGCTGCGTGAACTGCCACGGCGGGCCGGGCGTCGGCTGGGCGAAGTTCTCCGAAGGGTTGCAGCCGGTTCCCGCCGATCTCAAGCAGATGGGCAAAGAGCTGACCGCGCCGCAACTGTTCTGGGCGGTCAAGAACGGCGTCACGATGACGGGCATGCCGGGCTTCGGCGCCGCCGGGGCGACGGACTCGCAAATCTGGACGATCGTCGCCTTCGTCAGGAAATGGCCGACGCTGTCGGAGGCCGACTACAAGGCGTGGACGGCCGCGCCCTAAGGCGTGTAGGCGACGAGGATCGCGCCCAGGCCGATGAGGGCGACGCCGAGCCAGTTGACCGAGGCGAGCCGCTCGCCGAGGAACGCCGCGCCGAAGATCGCCACCAGCACCACGCTCAGCTTGTCGATCGGCGCGACCTGCGAGGCCTCTCCGAGCTTGAGCGCGCGGAAGTAACACACCCACGAGGCGCCGGTCGCCAGGCCGGACAGGACGAGGAACAGATAGGTGCGGCGCGACAGCGCGCCGGGGGCCTCCCAGCGGTCGGTCGCGGTCAGGAAGGCGGCGAGCGCCGCGATGACCACCAGCGTGCGCACGAAGGTCGCCATATCCGAATTGACGCCGGCGACGCCGACCTTGGCGAAGATCGCCGTCAGCGCTGCGAAGATCGCCGACAGAACGGCCCAGAACTGCCAGGTGGAAGAGAGCGCGTTCATCGCCGGCGCCGTCGCTTCATTTCAATTGCCCGCCTTTTTCGCCGACTTCTCGGAACGACGAGAGGCCGCTTTGCGGCGCCGCCCTTACGCTTGGCTGACCGTTCGCCGCCGTCAGGCTCGGCGGATTTCGCCTTGAAGCCGGCGATCATGCTCGGCGCACAAAGAGCTCGGCGCACAAAGAGAGGAGGCGCCGAAGCGCCTCCCGGTTTCCTTGCCGCGCTTTCCGGTCGGGCGCAAAGATCGCGTTCCGGAGAGCCGATCAAACGTCGAACTACTTCTGAACGCAGGTGTCGACGTTGGCCTGCGTGCACTCGTCGAGGCCGGTGAACAAGGCGTCGGCAACCTTCTTGCCTTCGATCAGGTCGATCATGACCGACGGCGCCTTGTAGCCCATTTCGAACGGCCGCTGGCCGACGAGCACATCGACGCGCCCTTCCCTGGCCATCGCGAGTTCGTCGCCGATCGTGTCGGCGGCGACGATCACCAGCGACTTGCTGGCGATCTGGGCCTTGTACTGGTCGGTGAGCTGACGATAGGGCTGCGGCGCGCCGAACAGCGGCCAGCCGCCCTCGACGACGAAGGCGTCGAGCTTCGGATTGGCGGTCAGCATGTCCGACATGGCCTGGACGCCCTTGGTCCCGTCGTCGTTGGTGAACACCGGGCAGCCGGCGATTTCCGTCCAGCCGCCTTCGCCGTTGAGCCGATCGAGGCCCTTCTTGCCCGACAGCACGTCCCTCGTGCCCGAAGCGCGACGCAGAATATTGTCGGCCGCGGCGTTGCCTTCGATAAAGCAGACGGTCCCGCCCTTGGGCTTGGCTTTCTTGAGATATTCGCCGAGGCGGTGGCCCATCAGGTAGTTGTCGGTGCCAAGGTAAGTCTTGCGCAGCGCCGCGTCTTCCTTCATCAGATCGGCGTCAATCGTCATGATCGGAATTTTCGGATGGGCGGACTTGATCGCGTTGGCGATCAACGGGGCGTTCGACGGCGAAATTGCGATGGCCGCGGTATCGGCCTTGCCGAGAAGATCGCCGACGATCTGCACCTCGCCCGCCTCATCGGAGGTCGACGCCGGTCCTGTGTAGAAGCAGGCGTAGGGCGAACTCGCGTTTTCCTTGTTCCACTTTTCGCAACCTTGATGCATGGCTTCAAAGAACGGGTTGTCGAGACCTTTGACGACGATGACCAATTGCTTCTTTTGCGCCAGAGCCGAGCCGGCGGAAAGGGCCAGCGCCGCGGCAGCGAGCATGAGTACGACCTTGTTCATTGTCTTCCTCCTCTGACTTGGCGTCGAACGAGCATTCGCGTTCCGCCAAAATGTCGAGCCCGAAGGACCCGATTCCGCGCAGCCGCCTGACGAGCTTTCAGGCGCGCGTGTTTCGTCAAATTCGTCAGAACACAATCGGGCGAAGATGCACCATCGCCCGGACCACTCTGTTTCCGCGCTTGGCCGCTAGCCGATCGCCGCAACGACTGAGCGGCGCGACCTGGCCAAGAAACCGGCCGCGCCGGGGCACGAGCGCACGCGCGCAGCGCCAAACATTCTCTCGCGCCGCTTACTTAAACAATGTCGTTTTGTCTCCTAGCGCGCCTTGACTCAGATCAACATTTGGCCGGCGCTCAGAGGGCATGCAAGAATTATCAATTCGTTAGTGATGCGCGTCGGGAGGGAGAGTTAATTTGAGGTTGCGCGCCTTCAATCCCGATGACGCGGCGCAGAAGCGTCCTCCAACTCGCAGAGGCGCCCAAGCCGACAGTCGAAATCGAGCCTGACAACGCACTCGTTCGATTCACTCCCCGAGTTCGCCGTGAAAGCCTCATCCAGGTCAGCTCGACATGCTGATTATTATTGGTTGATCTCGGCTATCGCGCCAGGAATCAACGCGCCGTTCGGCGAAGGCGCGGTTATTGGTCCGACAATCGATTGACGAGGCCGCGAGGGCTGAGTAAGCCAAATGCCGACTTGGGGCGTGCGGAAGAGTTTCGCCGATCGCCAACCCGCAAGAAACGAGGGCCGCAAGAAAATCGGCGGTTGCGGACGGAAGGGCATGCGCCGCCATGGCGATTCTCGAACTGGAGGGCATTTCGAAGTATTTTGGCGCCATTCACGCTGTTGAAGATGTTTCGCTCGTCCTGGAGGCAGGCCAGGTCGTCGGGATGATGGGCGACAATGGATCCGGCAAATCCACGTTGGTGAAAGTCATCGCCGGCAATTTCCGCCCTTCGCACGGAACGATGCGGCTGGAGGGCGCCGAACTCGTGCTGCATCGGCCCGTCGAAGCGCGTCAGCACGGCATCGAGATCATTTATCAGGACCTCGCGCTTTGCGATAATCTCACCGCCGCCGCCAACGTTTTTCTCGCTCGCGAAATGATGAAGGGCGCCGGCCCGCTCGCCGTCCTCGACGATGCGGCGATGTATCGCCGCGCCGGCCAGATATTCGCGGAACTGAAATCGGAAACGCGGCCGCGCGATCTCGTCAAGCGAATGTCCGGCGGGCAGCGGCAGGCGGTGGCGATCGCCCGAACCCGCTTGTCGGACGCCAAGATCGTGTTGATGGACGAGCCGACCGCCGCCATATCCGTGCGTCAGGTGGCCGAGGTCTTGAACCTTATCCGGCGGTTGCGCGACCAGGGCATCGCCATCATCCTGATCAGCCATCGCATGCCGGACGTCTTCGCCGTCTCCGATCGCATCGTGGTGTTGCGACGGGGCCGCAAGGTCGCCGACAAGCCCATCGGCGCCAGTTCGCCCGAAGAAGTCACCGGGCTGATCACCGGCGCCATCACGAGTGTTTTGTAGCGGCGGGCCGCGCGACGGTTCTGAGGGGAACAAGAGGCCTTTTCAATGGCGAACGAGCTTGAGGCTCCCTCCCAACCCAGCGAGGAAAGCTGGATCGCCTGGCTCGCGTCGCGCCAAGCTTTCTGGGTCTTCCTCGCGGTCTGCGGCGCGTGTCTCTTTCTCACCTTCGCGACCAGCTCGTTCGCCTCCCCGAACAACCTCTTCAACGTCACGCGCAATTTCACCTTTGTCGGCGTCGTCGCGCTCGGGATGACCTTCGTCATCATCAGCGGCGGCATCGATCTGTCGGTCGGCTCGGTGCTCTGCCTGTGCAGCATGGTCCTCGCCGTGGTCATGCACGCCGGCTACGGCATTGAGATCGGCATCGCCGCGTCGCTGGGGGTCGCGTTGCTCGTCGGGGCGATCAACGGCGTGCTGATCGCCTATCTCGGCATTCCGCCGTTTGTCGTCACGCTCGGCATGCTTTCGGTCGCGCGCTCGCTGGCGATGGTCGCCTCCAACAACACCGTCGTTTACCAGTTCGGCCCGGATCAGGATACATTGCTGTTCCTTGGCGGCGGCGCGGCGCTGTTCGGAATTTCCAACCCGGTCGTCTACATGGTCGCGCTGGCCCTGATCGCCGGCTTGGCGTTGCGCTGGACCAAGTTCGGCCGCCACGTCTTCGCCATCGGCGGCAACGAGCATGCGGCGATCCTGACCGGCGTTCCGGTGCGCCAGATCAAGGTCGCCGTCTACATGATATCGGCGTTGTCGGCGGGCATCGCCGGCATTATCGAGACCGGCTGGCTGGGCGCCGTGACCACCAACCTCGGCTCCGGGATGGAGCTTCAGGTCATCGCCGCCGCCGTCATCGGCGGCGCCAATCTCGCCGGGGGGGTCGGCACGGCTTTCGGCGCGCTGATCGGTTCCGCGCTGATCGAAGTGATCCGCAACAGCCTGAGCCTTCTGGGCATCAACGCGTTCTGGCAGGGCGCGTTCGTCGGCGCCTTCATCATCATCGCGGTGTCGTTCGACAGCATCCGGGGTTTCCGTCAGGCGGAATAGGCCGATGCGACGCCGGCGTTACGGCGATGCGAATTGCATTGTCTTGGCGGCGACGCGACTCGCCAATCCAGGGCCAGCGCCGCGCTCCCCTTCCCCCGCGAGGGGCGAAGGGAAGGGGAACCTGCGGCGTCGCCGCCGCCCGCTTGCGCGGCCGCGCCCGCTGGCCGACAATGGCGCCATGGCCCCATCGTCGCCTTCCCCCTCCGGCGCGCCCGCGCCGCGCGTCTTCGACATCCTCGTCGCCGGCGCCGGGCCGGCCGGCTTGTCGTTCGCGGCGGCGGTGAAGCAGGGGCTCGGGCGCGGCGTCTCCATCGCGCTCGTCGATCCGCGCCCGGGGCAGGGCGACGGGCGCCTGCGCACCGTCGCGCTGGCGGCCGGCTCGCGCCGTCTCATCGAGCGCGTCGGCGCCTGGGAGGCGCTGGCGGAGCTGGCGCAGCCGATCCTGCGCATGGCGATCTACGACGGCCGCCTGAACGACGCGGTGCGGCTGGAGCAGTTGCAATTCGAGGCGCGCGAAGGCGAGCCGCTCGCGCACATGGCGTTCAACGACGACGTCGCGCGCGCGCTCGCCGGCGCCGCCGCCGCGCTCGGCGTCGAGACGATCAAGGGCGCGGTCACGGCCTTCGATCCCGGCCGCGACGTCGCGCGGATAGAACTTTCCGGCGGCGAGGCGTTGCGCGCGCGCCTCGTCGTCGCCGCCGACGGTGCGCGCTCCAAGTTGCGCGCTCTCGCCGAAATTCCGACCTCGGGATGGGATACCGGCCAGTCCGGCATCGTCGCCACGATCGCGCACGAGCGCGATCACGAGGGGCGCGCCGAGCAGCATTTTCTGCCCGCCGGCCCGTTCGCCATCCTGCCGATGCCGGGCCGGCAGTCGAGCATCGTGTGGAACGAGAGCCACGCCGACGCCGAGACGCTGCTGCGGCTGGCGCCCGAAGATTTTCTGCGCCAACTCGAGAAGCGCTTCACCCTCAAGCTCGGCGCGATCCGCGTCGCTTCGCGCGTCGAGGCGTTTCCCTTCAGCTTTCGCTTCGCGCGCCGCTTCGTGGGGCAGCGCATCGCGCTCGTCGCCGACGCCGCCCACATCGTGCATCCGCTGGCGGGGCAGGGGCTCAATCTCGGCCTGCGCGACGTCGCCGCGCTCGCCGAGATCGTCGCCGGGCGCATGCGCCTCGGCCTCGATCCGGGCGACGAGGCGACGCTCGAGGCCTATCAGCGCGCGCGCCGCTTCGACGTCGTCGCCTCGAGCCTCGGCATGGACGCGCTGAACCGGCTGTTCTCCAACGATTCCGGGACGCTGCGGTTCGCGCGCGACCTCGGCCTGCGCGTCGTCGACCGGACGGCGCCGCTGAAGCGCCTTTTCATGGCCGAGGCGGCGGGCGCGGGCCCGCTCGCGCCGCGGCTGCTGCGCGGGTTCGGCCTATGAGCGAACAGCACAAATGGAGCGCGCGCACGCTCGCCGCGCAGGCGCTCGGGCGCATCGACGAGACTACGCGCGGCCTGGTGCCGCCGCTGCACGTGACGACGACGTTCCTGCGCGATCCCGACAATGGCTATTCCAGCGGCTACGTCTACGGCCGCCCCGACAACGCCACCGTGCGCGAGGGCGAGCAAGTCCTCGGCGCACTCGAGGGCGCGGCCGCGACGCTGCTGTTCGGCTCGGGCATGTCGGCGGCGATCGCCCTGTTTCTGAGCCTTGGCGCGAGCGCGCATGTCGTCGCGCCGCGCGCGATGTACTGGGCGTTGCGCAATTGGCTCGCCGCCGAGGCGCCGGCGTTCGGGCTGGAGGTCACGTCCTGCGACGCGGAGGACTTGGAGGCGCTGCGCGCCGCCGTGCGGCCGGGGCGCACCAGGCTCGTCTGGCTGGAGACGCCGAGCAACCCGCTGTGGGGCGTCAGCGACATCGCCGGCGCGGCGAAAATCGCCCATGACGCGGGCGCCTTGCTCGGCGTCGATTCCACCTGCGCCACGCCGGTGTTCACGCGGCCGATCGCGCTCGGCGCCGATGTCGCCATGCATTCCGCCACCAAGTATCTCAACGGCCATTCCGACGTGATCGCCGGCGCGCTGTGCTTCGCGCGCGAAGATGAGGTTTGCGCGCGGGCGCGAAAAATCCGCGCCAGCCACGGCATGATCCTCGGCCCCTTCGAGGCGTTCCTGCTCATTCGCGGCCTGCGCACGCTCGATCTTCGCGTGCGCGCGGCGAGCGCCAACGCGATGGCGCTGGCGCTGCGCCTGTCGAACCATGCGAGCGTCGCCGCGGTGCTCTACCCCGGCCTCGCCTTTCACGCCGGCCACGACGTCGCGCGCCGGCAGATGAGGGGCGGCTTCGGCGGCATGTTGTCGATCCGGCTGCGCGCCGGCGAAGCCGCCGCCATCGCGACCGCCGCGCGCGTAAAACTGTGGAAGCGCGCGACCTCGCTCGGCGGCGTCGAATCGCTGATCGAGCACCGCGCCTCGGTCGAAGGCCCCGGCTCGCCGTGCCCGCCCGATCTGTTGCGCCTTTCCGCCGGCGTCGAGGACGTCGAGGATTTGTGGGTCGACATCGATCAGGCGTTGCGGGGCTAGCGCCCCTTCCCCCCCTCGCGGGGGAAGGTGTCACGCGAAGCGTGACGGATGAGGGGGCGCCGTCAGGCGCGCCGCTTCGGCGCCAACTCGAGCGAGTGGTCGAAGTCAGGCGGACGGTGCTGGGCGGTAGGTCGGTTGCGGGTGGAAAGCGGTCTGTCAGTGCGATTCAGCAAATATGTTCCCCTGTTTCATCACGCAAACGACATCACTTGTCGAAATTGACATAAATTCCACGTAATTGCTCAGGCCGGTTGCGGCATGGCTACGCGGCGCATGGGATCGGCAGGCCTTCGAGGGTGAGGCGGATTGCGTCGATGGCGCGGATTGATCGTCGACGTGCGGTTTCGACGACGGAC
>JBEKLU010000076.1:0-25987 GCA_050010035.1 Roseiarcus sp. | reverse complement strand
TCGCCGCCGAGGCGTTCGCCGAGGATATCCAGGTCGACCTCGTCAGTCCGTTCGCGCTGGCGCGCGCCGCGTACGCGTCGATGAAGAGCCGGGGCGGCGGCGCCGTCGTCAACATCGGCTCCATGGCTGGCGCAATGGCGCTTCCCGCATCCGTGGCCTACTGTGCGGCCAAGGCCGGCATCGATGGATTGACCCGCGCGCTCGCCTACGACTGGGCGCGCGACAACATCCGCGTCGTCTGCGTGGCCCCGGGATACGTCCGGTCGGACATCACCAAGGGGGTGCTCTCCAATCCGCGCGCCTTCGACCAGATATTGCAGCGCATCCCCATGCGGCGGGTGGCGGAACCGGAGGAAATCGCCGACTTCGTCGCGTTCATGGCGTCGGATCGCGCGCGGTTTTGCACCGGGGAGACCTACTACGTCGACGGCGGCCAGCGCATGGCGTTGTGAAAGGAACCGAGATGACCGCTCCACTCAACCGAATCGACCGCCTGTTTCGACACAACGCCGAAACGATTCCGGACACGGTGCATCTCGTATGCCCCGATGGCCGAATGCAGACCTACGGCGAAACGTTCGCCCGGGCGCAGCGGATCGCCGCCACGTTGGTGAACAGCGGCGTGCGCCATGGCGACCGGGTGCTCAGCTTCATGACCAATTCGCGCGAAATGATGGAGCTGTTTATCGCCTCCAGCCTTGCGGGGGCGATCACGGTTCCGGTCAACACCTTGACGACCGCGCGCGAACTGATCGCGACGGCCGCCGATTGCGGCCCCGTCGCGGCATTTATCCAACACCAGTTCCTGGACCGCATGACTCTGGAATTCCTGAGCCGGGACCTGAGGCTCAAAGTCGTGACCCAGGGCGTCGCCGAGGGTTGGCAGAATTACGACGCGTTGGTCGAACGGGAGACGCCGCTTGCGCGATCCGTCAGCGACGATCCCGAGGACGCCGGCATCATCATCTACAGCTCCGGCACGACGGGAAAGCCGAAGGGCGTTCTGCTGCGTCAGCGCTGCATGACGGAGGACGCCCATGCAACCAATCTGGTGTTGCGCTACCGTTGGGACGACGTCTGGCTTACCCTGACGCCGAGTTATTCCGCGTTCGGATTCTGCTACGACTTCCTTATCCCCGCCCAACTCGGCGCGCGCGTCGTCCTCATGCCGAAATTCGATCCCGTCAAGGCGGTCGATCTGATCGAGCGCCACCGCGTCACGACGCTGGCCGGAGTGCCGACGATGTTCGCGCGCATTTTCGAGTTGGGGAACGTGAAGAATCGGAACGTGTCGAGCATGCGACTCATCGACGTCGGCGGAGGACCGGTGTCGGATCGGCTCAAGCAGGATCTTCGCCAAATTCATCACATCGAGGTCGCCGAGAGTTACGGTCTTTCCGAGGTGACGTTCGTTTCTTCCGTTCAGATTCCCTACGGCAAGCACAAGGTCGGCTCCTGCGGCCGGCCGCTTCCCGGCTTCGAAGTCCGAGTGGTCGACGAAAACGATCAGGAGGCGCCGATCAATACGCCGGGCGAACTGTGTTTTCGCAGCACGACGTTCATGATCGGCTACTGGAACAAACCCGAATTGACGGCGCAGACGCTACGCGGCGGATGGCTGCACACCGGAGACATCGGCCTCGTCGACGAGGACGGAGAGATCCACGTCGTGGACCGCCTGAAGGACATGATCGTTTCCAACGGCAACAATGTCTTCCCGAAAGAAGTCGAGAACGCGCTGTGCGAGCACGACGTGGTCCAAAGCGCCGCGGTGATCGGCATTCCCGACGAAATCAGCGGGGAACTGATCCACGCCTTCGTCGTCCTGAAGCCGGGAGAACAGGTCGACGAGAGCGATTTGATCGCTCACTGCAAGGAACTCATCGGCAAGCACAAGCTTCCGCGCACGATCGCTTTCGTCACGGATCTTCCCTTCACCGCGTCGGGCAAGATTCAACGCTTCCAGTTGCGGGAAATGGCCAAGCGGCAGAGGGCCGGCGCTTGAAGACATAGCGCCGCGCCCTTCGAATCGCGCGTAACCGAAGGATCCGATATGCCCATCCCCTCTTTGTTCCGCAACGCCTTGAGCATCCCCGCGATCGGCGCGCCGATGTTCCTGGTTTCGAATCCGCCGCTCGTGCGCGCCCAATGCAAGTCCGGGGTGGTCGGCGCCTTTCCCCATGTCAATGCGCGGCCCTCGCAACAACTCGACGCTTGGCTGACGGAAATCGAAAGCGACTTGGCCGCCCACCAGGCGGCGCATCCGGACGTCGTCGTTGCGCCATACGGCGTCAATGTGATCCTGCATCGGACGAATACGCGTCTCGAGCCGGACATGGAGATCATCGTCGCTCACAAGGCGCCGTTGGTGATTACGTGTCTGGGACATCCGGGAAAGACGGTCGAAGCCGTGCACGCATACGGCGGAATCGTGTTTTGCGACGTGACGAGCGCGCGGCACGCGCGCAAATGCATCGACGCGGGGGTGGACGGCCTGATCTGCGTCGGCGGCGGCGCCGGCGGGCACGCCTCGAATCAAAATTCGTTTTCGCTGGTGCGCGAGATCCGCGAGATTTGGGACGGCTGCCTGGCGCTCGGCGGCGCGATCAACGACGGCTATCAGATCCGCGCGGCCGAGGCGCTGGGAGCCGATCTTGCGTACATGGGCACGCGCTTTCTCGCCACCGCGGAGTCGAACGCGCAGCAGGAATACAAGCAAATGGTGGTCGACTCGGGGGTCGACGATCTGATTTATTCGGATCGCTTTTCCGGCGTCTTCGCCAATTTCCTGCGCAAGTCGATCTCTCGCTTCGGCATCGACCCCGCGGCGCTGCCCGCCAAGCAACCGGACATGAGCTCGCTCGTCGACACCGACGCCAAGGTCTGGAAAGATATCTGGACCGCCGGCCAGGGCGTGGCGACGATCCATGACATTCCGACGGTGGCCGACCTCGTGCGACGCATAGCCGCCGAATACCGCGCCGCCTGCCAATTGGCGATGAGCCCGGCCGTACGCGCGGCATAGAGCGTCGGCCGGCCGGCCGACGCGCTGAAAGGCGCCTCGGCGATCCGGGACGAAGACGTTTTCCCGGTTCGCGATTTTCGGGCTCTTGCCCGAACGGGATTTGCATCGGCTTCGGCCGGGCAGGACTTGGGTCATCGTTGCGGGGTTCGGGCATAACGGCGAACGGGAGTTCAAAATCGTCTCATTTCGGGGTGGGGAACGTGACGGATCGACAGGGCGAAAGCACTGAAACGAACCAAGGCGTTGCGGCGCAGCCATCCTGGCGGCGACAAGCCGCCGCCGCGACAGGCGCCACTCTCGACGCCGTTTTCCGGCGTGCGTTTCGCGTGTTCGGCGGGCGCGTGGCCGTAACCTGGGAGGATGGCCGACGCACCTATGCCGAGCTCGGGCGGCGGGCATGGCGCTGCGCCAACGCGCTGCGGGCGCTCGGCATAGGCCGCGGCGACCGGGTGGCGATCCTCGCCGAGGCGCGGGTCGAATATGTCGAGACCTACGCCGCGCTCGCGGCGCTCGGCGCCACGGCCGTCACCCTGAACACCCGGTTGCTGGCCAGGGAGCTGCTCCACTGCGCGCAAAAGGGCAAGCCCAGCGCCTTCATGGTCTCCGGCCCGTTGACGCCGGGGCTCGGCGAATTGCGCGATCGTCTGCCGAGCGTGAAGCACTGGATATGTTACGACTCGGCCGAAGGCTTGCTCGACTACGACGCCATGCTGGCGGCGGCGAGCGACGACGAGCCGCCGCTGGCGGCCCAGCCGGAAGACATCCACAACGTGCTGTTCACCAGCGGCACCACGGGCCGACCCAAGGGGGCGATGATCAGTCAGCGCGCCGCGGCCGTGCGCGGCCTCAGGCTGGCGCAATGGTTCCGGTTGACCGAAAAGGACGGTTTCGTCGGCTGGATTCCCCTGTTTCATTGCGGCGGCGACGAATCTCTGTACGCCACGATGGCGACGGGAGGCGTTTATGCGACGCTGCCCAAGGTCGACGTCGAAGCCATGTTCCGCCTGATCGAGCGCGATCGGCTGAGCTGGACGCTGCTCTTGCCGGGCGTGATCACCGATTTCCTCAATCACCCGCGCCGCGCGGACTACGATTTGTCCAGCTTCCGCCTCGCGGTCGGCTATTCCAACATGATGCCGCGCGTGGTCCAGGAGATCACCGCCGCCTGCAACATCCATTTCAGCGACGCTTTCGGCCAGAGCGAATCGAGCTATCTGCTCGCCCACGGCATTTCCGGACCGGGCGAGCTGCCCTCGCTGGCCAAGCAGCCGACGCCGCTGCTCGAGGTGCGCATCGTCGATGACGATATGAACGAGGCGCCCGTCGGCGTGCCCGGCGAGTGCGTGGTGCGCGGGCCGACCGTGATGTCCGGATACCTCGACGACGACGGAGCCAATGCGGAAGCGTTCGCCGGCGGTTGGCTGCATACCGGCGATCTCCTGGCGCGTCAGGCCGACGGCAGTCTGGTGTTCGTCGACCGCAAGCGCTACCTCATCAAGACGGGCGGCGAAAACGTCTATCCGACGGAGGTGGAAGCGGTGATCGCCGAGCACCCCTCGGTGCAGGAAGTCTGCGTCTTCGGCGTCGCCGACGACTATTGGGGCGAGGCGATCAAGGCCGTCATCGTGCCGCGACCGGGAAAGCCGGCGACCGTGCAGGACATCGTCGCGTGGTGCCGAGGACGGCTCTCCGGATACAAGCGCCCGCGCTACGTGCAGTTCTTGCGCTCCGAGGAAATGCCGCGCAGCACCACCGGCAAACTGCAGCGCCACGAACTGGCGCGCTTCCCGGTAACCGAGGAGCAGAAGGCTTGAGCCGGGGCGCGCGCGACCGGTCGCGGCGGACCGCGCCATGCCTCGGGAACAGCGTCATTCGCCGATTTGCTCCCGGCCGAACGCCACCGATCCGCACCCAGGCGCACGACCATGAATGACCGACCGCCCGATGACCGATCCGCCGCGCTGGTCGCCGCCGCGCAAGCCTGGCGCGAACAGCGCTACGAGCCCGAGGCGGCCCGACATCCGCAACGAAAGCCGTTCGTCACCGACACCGGAATCCCGTTACGGCCGCTCTACACGCCGCTGGACGTGGCCGAGCGCGGCGGCGGATACTTGGACGACATCGGCTTTCCCGGCCAGTACCCGTACACGCGCGGCGACCGCGCGGGCATGTTTCGGACCGATCCATTCGTGATCTCGGCCTACTCGGGCATCGGCGAGGCCAGTTCCTGCAACCGGCGCTTTCGCACGCTGCTCGATTGGGGCGCCGAACAGATCTTGGTGGCGATGGATCTGCCCAGCCAGTGCGGGTACGACTCCGACCACGAGATGTCCACGGGCGAAATCGGCCAAGTGGGCGTCGCCGTGGACACGCTGGCCGACATGGAGGCGATGTTCGACGGCATCGCGCTGCAGGACTTGCGCCGCGTCGGCTCCCTGGGCAATTCGCTGGGTCCGATCGTCCTGGCGCTGTTCGCCGCGATTGGCCAACGCCGCGGCCTGGCCTGGAGCGACTACACCGTCAATCTGCAGAACGATCCGCTCAAGGAGTACATCGCCCGCGGCACGCAGATACTGCCGGCGCCCGCGGCGGCCCGCTTGGCCGCCGATTGCGTCGCCTGGTGCGCCGAGCACGCGCCGCACTGGTCGCCGATGACGGTGTGCGTCAATCATATCAACGCCGGCGGCGCCGGCTCGAGCCGCGCCACCGCCATCGCTTTCGCCAATGCGCTGCACTATCTGGATCTGCTGCTGGCCCAGGGTCACAGCGTCGACGCGACGGCTCCTCTGTTGCACATGTTCGCCGACGAGCGGCACGACTTCTTCGTCCAGATCGCCAACCTGCGGGCGATGCGCCGCATCTGGGCGCGGCTGATGAAGGAGCGATACGGCGCCCGGCGGCCCGAGGCGATGGCGTTGCGCACCACGGTCTACGGGCATGGCCAGGAGGCGCTGGCCGAACCGCTGAACAACATCGCGCGCATCGCGTTCGGAACGCTGGGCTACGTGCTGGGCGGCGCTTCCTACGTCTACATCGCCAGCTATGACGAAGCCGTCTCCACGCCGAGCGAAGAGTCGGCCAAGGTGGCGTTGCGGACGCAGCAGATCATCGCCCACGAGCACGGCTTCACCGACATCATCGACCCGTTGGGCGGCAGTTATTTCGTCGAGTATCTGACCAACGAGGTCGAACGCCAGGTTCTGCAGGCGTTGTCCGAGATCGAGCAGGCCGGCGGCGCGCTGGCGGTGATCGACAGCGGACTGGGCAGAAGGTGGATGACCGAGGGAGCGGTGCGCCGCCAGCGCGCGGTGGATTCCGGCGAACGGCCATGGGTCACGGTCAACAAGTGGCCGCAGGCGCCGAACGTGCCCAACACCGCCTTTCGCCCCGACGCGGACGCCGCCTCGCGGCAACTGGCGCGGCTGGCTCGGGTCAAGGCCGAGCGTGATCCGCAGCGCGTGGCCGCGGCCCTTGCGGCGGTGGACGCGGCGTGCGGAAGCGGCGCCAACATGGTGCCGCCGGCGCTCGAGGCCGTGCTGTCCCACGCCACGCTCGGCGAGATATGCGACCGCTGGCGCGCCCATTTCGGCGTCTTCCAGCCCTCCACGGACTTCTGACCATGCCGGCTACGGAAAGGCGCATACGCGTGCTCATCGCCAAGATCGGTCTCGACGGCCACGACGTCGGCGCGCGGGTGATCGCCCGTGGCCTCAGGGACGCCGGGATGGAAGTGATCTACACCGGCCTGCGCCGCACCCCCGAGCAAGTGGTGCGCGCCGCGCTCGAGGAGGACGTGGACGTGATCGGCGTCAGCATCCTCTCAGGCGCGCACCGGGTGTTGCTGCCCAAGTTGCGTCGCCTGCTCGATCAGGCGGGCGCCGCCGACATCGGCCTGATCGCCGGCGGCGTCATCCCGCAGGAGGACATCCCGACGCTGGAGGCGGCCGGCGTGTCGCGCGTGTTCCTTTCCGGCGCCTCGGTGCGGCAGATCGTCGAGCATGTCCGGCAAACCTTCGGCGGCCGGCAATGAGCGCCCCATCCCCGCACGCCGAGGAAGGCGAAAGCCTCAGCGGCGCGGCCATGACCGGCGGCGTCGAGCGGGCGTCGAACGGCGGCCCCTACACGCTGTGCAGTCTGGCGGCTCAGGCGGCTCGGCGTCACGCCGACCGGCCCTGCATAACCCAGGGGGAGCGGCGTTGGACGTTCGCCGAGTATTGGGCGCAGGTGCGCGCGTTGGCGGGCGCGCTGGCCGCGCGGCTGCCGCGCGGCGCTCGCGTCGGCCTGTTCATGGCCAACCGCGCCGAGTATCTGCTGCTTCAGCTCGCGCTCGAGCGCGCCGGCTTGGTGCGGGTGCCGCTGAACACGCGCTTCACCGCGCACGAACTGAGCGTCGTGCTGCGCGACAGCGGCGCCGCCGCGGTGTTTCACGACTCGGCGACGGCGGACCGGGTGGCGGCGGTGGCCGCGAACTTCGCCGCGGTCTGGTGGCGCCCCGTCGATAGCGGCGACGAGTGGGCGGCGCTGGCGGCGTCGCGCGCCCCGTTGCCGGCCGAACCCGAGATGGATGAACTGTGCGCGCTCATGTACACCTCCGGCAGCTCCGGGCAGCCCAAGGGCGTGATGCAGTCCCATCGCGTCTTCAGCGCCATGGTGCGCAACATGCTGATCGACCGCGATCTGCGCGGCGACGATGTCGTCGGCCACGTCGGCCCGCTCACCCATGCCGCCGGCACGTATTTCATGCCCTGGTTCCTGCGCGGCGCGCACGGGGTCGTCATCGAGGGCGGCAACGTCGATGCGCTTCTCGAAGCCATCGAACGCCACCGGATCACGGCTTTCACCTGCGTGCCGACGTTGCTCACGCGAATCGTCAACCATCCGCGCATCGACGCGTTCGACCTCAGCAGCTTGCGCGCCATAGGCTATGGCGCCGAACCGATTCCGCTCAACACGCTGGAAAAGGCGATAGCGCGGTTCGGCCACGTGCTCACGCAAAACTACGGACTGACCGAAGCGTTGATGACCGTGACCACGCTCGCTCCGCACGACCACTTCACGACCACCGCCGACAATCGCCGCGCGCCGCGCGCCGGCAGCATCGGCCGTCCCTACACCTTCGTCGAGGTCGTGCTGCGCGCCGCCGACGGGACGCCCGTGGCGGACGGCGAAATCGGCGAGATCACCATTCGCTCCGAGCACGTGATGCAAGGCTACTGGGGCAGGCCCGAGGAAACCGCGCGGGTGCTGCGCGACGGCTGGCTGTGGAGCGGCGATCTGGCGCGCCGCGACGGCGAGGGCTTCCTGACGATGGCCGGGCGCAGCAAGGACATGCTGAAGAGCGGCGGCTTCAACATCTACCCCGCCGAGCTGGAAGCCGTGCTCACCAGCCATCCCTCGGTGATGGAGGCCGCCGTGGTCGGGCTGCCGGACGCCGATTGGGGCGAGGTCGCGCTGGCCTACGTCGTGCTGACCCCGGGCGCCGAGCCCGACGCTTCGATGCTGATCGCTCACTGCAAGCCGATTCTCGGGCTGAGGACGCCGCGCCGTTTTCGGTTCGTCGACAGGCTGCCCAAGAACGCGAACGGCAAGATCGATAAACCGCTGCTGAAGACACAGGCGCTCGCAGGAAGCTCGACCGATGCGTGACGACGACGTGGTGTTGGCGGCCTGCGCGCGCACGCCCTTCGGCCGGTTCGGAGGCGCGCTGCGCGGGCTCGACGCTCCGGCGCTGGGCGCGCTGGCCATCGACGAGGTGTTGCGGCGAGCCGCCGCCGACGCCGCGGCCGTCGACGTCGTCTACGGCGGCGTCGGCATGATTTCCGCGGCCATGCTGACACCGGTGCGCCAGGCCGTGCTGCGAAGCCGCCTGCCCGAAACCACGCCGTCCGCCGCCATCGACCGCGCCTGCTGCTCGGGCATGACCGCCATCGGCCTGGGCTTCAAGGACATTCGCCTCGGCGAGGCTTACATGGCGCTGGCCGGGGGGTTCGAGTCGCTCAGCCGCACGCCGATGCTATGGCCGCGACAGCGCGAGGCGCGAATTGGCCCGGTCACCGTCGATGACCCGCTGCTGTTGCGAGGCGCGGTGGTCGAGCAGCCGATCGCGGTGTATTCCGGCCAGGAGGCGTTGCGCCACGGCGTCACTCGCGAACAACAGGACCGCTGGGCGCAACAAAGCCATCAGCGTTACGCCGATGCGCAGGCCGCGCGTTTTTTCGACGGCGAAAGGTTTGCCGTCGCGCCGCCCGGCGGCCCGCCGCTGCTCGAGGACGAATCGCCGCGGACCGAAGTCTCGTTGGAGAAGCTTGCCGCGCTGCCGACGGTGTACGGCGGGCCGACGATCACCGCCGGCAATGCGCCGGGCTTGAACGACGGCGCCGCTTTCGTGCTGCTGGCGCGGCGCGACGCCGCGCGCGCGGCCGGTCTCGCGCCGCTCGCCCGCATCGTCGACTACGTGCAGGTCTGCGGCGGCCCGACCTCGGGCACGACCACGCCGGCGTTGGCGATCCAGCGACTGGCCGAGCGCCAGCGGGCCGACCCTCTCGGCTGGGATCTGTTGGAAATCAACGAGGCCTACGCGGCGACGCCGCTGGTCTCAACGCTGTTGTTGGCGCGACACGATCCGGCGCGGCTTGGCCAATTGCGCGAGCGCACCAACGTGCACGGCGGCGCGGTGGCCCTGGGCCATCCGCTGGGCGCCAGCGGCGCGCGACTGGTGATGACGCTGGCGCTGGCGCTGCGCCGGCGCGGCGGCGGGCGCGGCGCGGCGGCCATCTGCGGCGGCTTCGGCCAAGGCGACGCGGTGCTGGTGGAGGCCGAATGAACGCGCCCGCCGCTCCGATCGATGTTCGCGCCGTCGGTCGGGCGCTGAGCCAGGTGGAAAACCGCGGCCCCGAGGCGACGGCGCTGTTGCGGGCGGCCTACGCGCACGGGCGTGAGCCGCCGGTGGTCGGCCTGGCGGGTCCGCCCGGCGCCGGCAAATCGACGCTCGTCGACGCGCTGGCTCTGCACTGGGCCGAGGCCGGCGAGAACGTCGCGCTACTGGCCGTCGACCCCAGCAGTCCCTACACCGGCGGCGCCTTGCTGGGCGACCGCTTCCGCATGGACCGCGCCAGCGCCCACCCTCGCGTCTATCTGCGCAGCTTGTCCTCGCGCGGCCAACAAGGCGGCCTGTGCCGCGCGCTGCCCGACCTGGTGATGGTGCTGGGCCAGCGGGGTTTCGCGCGCGTCATCGTCGAGACCGTGGGCAGCGGACAAGCCGACACCGACGTGGCGGCCCAATGCGACGTAGTGGCGGTCCTCTCGGTGCCCGGCCTGGGCGACCAGATCCAGGCGGCGAAATCCGGCCTTCTCGAAGTGGGAGATCTGTTCGTCGTCAACAAGGCCGATCTGCCCGGCGCGAACGTCCTCGCGGCGCAGCTTCAGGCGCAGATCGACTTGGTCTATGCGGGTCGGCCAGGCGTGAATCCGCGTGGCGTCGCTGCCGCCGTCGTCGACGGCGACGCCAGCATCGCCCTGCGCCATGGAGCGGCTAGCGACGAAGCCCGCCACTGGGTCCCGCCGGTGCTGCAGGTGGCGGCGCGCACGGGCGATGGCGTCGCCGCGCTGGTCGAGGCGGTCGATGATTTCCTCGCTTGGCAGCGCGCAAGCGGCCGCAGCATCGCGCGCCGCGACGGTCGGCTCGAACGTCACCTCATGCGGCTGGCCGGCGAACGTTGGATGGCCGATGCGCATACGGCTCGGGCCTTGCCTCCCCTGGCGGCTCTCGTCCGCGAGGGGCGCCTGACGCCCGACGCCGCGGCCGAGGCGCTGCTCGACGCGCTGGCATGGGCCTGGTCCGATCGAAGGAAGGAGTCCAAATGACGTCAACGACACGCCACGTCGTCGTTACCGGCGCGGCCTCGGGCATCGGCCGCCAATGTTGCGCGCAACTCGCCGCCGAAGGCTGGAGCGTGCATCCCATGGACATCGCTCATGACGACGCCGTCGACGGCCGCGCCATCATCCGCTGCGACGTCCGTGACGAAACCTCGGTGGCTTCCGCCTTCGCCGAAGTGGCTCGGCGCACGCCTCGACTGGATGCGCTGGTCTGCTCGGCCGGAGTCCTGCGGATGGCGCCCTTGGTCGAGATGGCCGCGGCCGATTTCGACGCGGTGTTCGCCGTCAATACGCGCGGCCCCTGGCTATGCGCCAAGGCCGCGCTGCCGCTGCTCGAAGCGAGCGCCCGCCGCGACGCGCCCGCGCGCATGGTGATGCTGGCGTCGATCGCCGCGGTGCGGCCCAAGGTGGGCGGCGGCGCCTATGCGGCTTCGAAGGCGGCGCTGGCCAGAATCGTGGCCGTGATGGCGGTCGAATTGGCGGCCCGTCACGTGCTGGTCAACGCGCTGGCGCCGGCCACGGTCGACACGCCGATGATCGCGCAGGCGCGTCGGGGCGCCGCCACCCGCTATCGGCCCAGCGGCGAATCGCCGCTCGGCCGCATCGCCACGCCGGCCGATATCGCGAATGCGGTGAGCCTGCTGCTCGATCCGCGCGCCAACTACGTGACCGGCGCCTTCATTCCGGTCGATGGCGGCACCAGCGCCGCCTACGTGCCGCCCGCGACCTGAAGGGAGGAGACGAACCATGCCCAGCAGCAGCAAGCCCTTGGCTGTCGTTACCGGCGGAGCCAGCGGCATCGGCCTGGCCTGCGCCCGCGCGCTGTCGGCCGCCGGTTGGCCGGTGGCGCTGCTCGACGCCAACGCCGTCGCGGTGGAGCGCAGCGCCGCTCAGATCGGCGCGCGGGCTCGGGTCGTCGACGTCGCCGACGCCGCCGCCGTGGAGGCCGCCGCGCGCGAGATCGAGGCGACGCTGGGGCCGGTGGGCGCATTGGTCACCAGCGCCGGCGTCGTCCAACATCCCTTGCCGCCCGAAGAGCTGAGCATCGACGCGTACGATCGCGTGATCGCCGTCAATCAGCGCGGCGTCTACGTGACCTGCGTCGCATTCGGCCGCCGCATGGCGCAACGCGGTGCGGGCGCCATCGTCAACATAGCGTCCGTCACCGCACGGCGATCGGTCCCTTTGCACGCCTATGCTCCGGCAAAGGCCGCGGTGGTCGCCACCACCGAATGCCTGGCCGCCGAATGGGGCCGCTCCGGCGTTCGCGTCAACACCGTCTCGCCGGGCTACACGCTCACCGATCGCGTCGCCGCGCAGATCGCCGCCGGCGAGCGGGATCCTCGGGCGATCTGCCGCAACTCGGCGATGCCGCGCCTCGTGCGTCCCGAGGAGATCGCCGAGGCGGTGGCGTTCCTGTTGTCCGAGCGCGCCTCGGCGATCACCGGCGTCGACCTGCCGGTCGATTGCGGTTGGCTGCTCGCCCCCGCCTGGGACACCTATGGCGGCGTGCGCGCCGCGCGCCGGGTCGAACCGGCCGGCGCGACGGCGCCGCAGGTCACGGGGTGAGGCCGAATCCGCCCGCTGGCCGCTCCAGATCGGTTCCGTTCACACGCAAGGAAAGGAAAACAAGCGATGTCAATGTCCCGGGAGGACCGTGTCCCCGCCATCGATCTCGGCCGGGTCCACGTCGTCGGCCACGATCTCCAGCGGCCGGAATCCGTTCTCGCGGCGTCGGACGGATCCCTCTACGCCTCGCATCGGGGCGCCGGGATCACTTGCGTCCGCCCCGACGGGAGGCAGGTCCTCATCGGGCGGCCGGGGATGACGGCGAACGGCCACGAGATCATCCCCAACGGCATCGCCGCGATGCCTGACGGCGGCTTCCTGCTCGCCAACATCGGGGAAGGCGGCGGCGTGTGGCGCCTCGGCCGGGATGGAGACCTCACGCCCCACCTCATGGAGGTGGACGGCCGGTTCCTCGCCGCCGCCAATTTCGTCATGCGGGACGAGCGCGGGCGTATCTGGATTACGGTCAGCACGGTCTCGCAGCCCCGCTTCAGCGCGTATTCGCCCAAGGTCGCCAACGGACTGATCATCGTCCAGGACGACCTCGGCGCCCGCATCGTCGCGGACGATATCTGTTTCGCCAACGAATGCCGCATCGGGCCGTCCGGCGAGGATCTGTACGTCAGCGAAACCTTTGGGCGCAGCGTCACCCGTTTCCGATTGTCGGCAAAGGGCGATCTCTCGCGCAAGGAGGCGTTCTGCCGGTTCGGCTCCGGCGACTTCCCCGACGGCTGCCGGTTTGACCGAGCGGGGAGCCTCTGGCTCACCTGCGTCGTTTCGAACCGCGTGTATCGGATCTCGCCCGCGGGGCGGCCCCGGCTCGTCCTCGAAGACTGCGACGACGCCCATGTGCAGTGGGTGGAAACCGCGCTGGCCGCCGGGAAGATGAACCGGGAACACTTCTACAAGGTCGGCGGCCGCGTTCTCGCCAATGTGGCGAGCATCGACTTCTCGTCCGATGGCGCGCGCGCCTATCTGGGATCCTTGTGCGGGCGCGGCATCGCCGTGTTCGAGGTCGATCCCGACCTGCGCAACGCGCAATGAGCGGCTCGCCCGGCCGAGGCCTCGCTTGGCCGGCCGGGCGGCGTGCGGCGCCGGGTCCAGGCTGACGAGCCGCCCCAACAGGCGGCGTCGCGTGATCGCGCCAGGTCGCCCTGGCGCCGGACGACATCGTGGCGATGGACAATCCGCCCGCCCACGAGGTCGGCGGCGTGCGCAAGACGATCGGCGGCGCCAGAGCCGAGCTGCGCTTGCCGCGGGCCTGCTCGCCCGACCTGAACCCCATCGAATTCGCCTTGCCCCAACTCAAATCGCATCCGCGAAAATCCGCCGGGCGAACCGTGCCGGCCCTCTGGGATCGCATCGGCCAACGCCTCGACGAAATCACCCCCCGAGCCTGCGCCGCCGCTTCGGCGCGACGACAAGGACGGCGCTATATAACCAGCGAGCTTGCCCCGTTTAAGGCGACTCCGTCCGTTCCCCGACTGTGGCGAATTTGCATCAATCGGGAATCGGTAGGAAGCGAATTTGCAGCAGGCGCGTCCGACACACGTCGACGCGGTTCGCGATATGCGGCCACGGTTTGCATTGCCGACGGCGTCAAGCCGAGTCAGGATGCCGTCGCAGATGTGGTCCATCCGCGTATGGACTGCTTAGATCGGGTGCCGAGGGGCGGAGATATGAACTGGTCTCGCATCGCGTTTGGCCTTCTCGTCGTGTTCTACGCCGCGCTCGGTCAAAGTCAGGCGCGCGACCTCGCAGACATGAGCAGCGAGGAGATCAGGGCGCTGCAACAGCGACTTACCGACGCCGGCTGGTAACCGGGGCAAATTTCCGGGCAAGGTTGGCTTGGCTCAAGCGGGCGCGGGCCTGACGAGGTTTGCGAGGTCTGGGATTTTTGGTCCCGGGATGCCCAGTCGTGCGCCGATGTAATCGTAGAAGGACAGTTTGAGTTTCATGCATGTCTTGGCGAGGCCGAGCATGACGTCACGGGCGTCGCGGCCTTGGTCGCTTACGGTTCCGCCGGAGATTTTTCTTTTTGTGACGAAGGCGCGGATGTCGTTTTCGGAGGCGTTGGTCGGACGAATGCTTCGCATTCGCCTTGAGTTGAGCGGGATTTCCGGGCGTTCGAGGACGCGCAAGAGTTCGTCTTTGTGGCGATGGAGGCGTTTGAGCAGGCTGTCGAGCGTCGCGTAGCCGGTTCGGCCGCGCTTGAAGATGCGGTCGAAGCGTGCGCGCAAGAGCTGGGTTTGTTCGAAGCCGGGGGCGAGCTTGTAGTCTTTCAAGCAACGATAGAACCACCAGATCATCCGCTTGGCGACCTCGATGGCGTTGCGCTGCTTGTCGTCGGCGGGAATGAGCTTGTGGACGAGCCGCTCGGCATGGACCCAGCACAGAACGTGCGCGCCGACGCGGAACTGGCCGGCGTCGTCGGAAACCACGACGGTGTCCGGCAGCAAGCCTTGATGGCGGACGGCGCCCCACAAGGCGCCTTCGCTGGCGATCAGGATGGGATCGGGCAGGACTTTCAGCTCGCTCAAGCCCAGCTCCCGCAAATGGCGCTCCCATTCCTCGGGGGATGAGAAAACGCGGTCCTTGCAATGGGCGAATTTGTCGATGACGATCTGCGGCA
Organism: Roseiarcus sp.; assembly: GCA_050010035.1. GTDB lineage: Bacteria > Pseudomonadota > Alphaproteobacteria > Rhizobiales > Beijerinckiaceae > Roseiarcus. The sequence continues at coordinate 10,883 of JBEKLU010000076.1, read as the reverse complement.
TGCCGCGCTCTTTCATATATTCGAGCGCGGCTTCGTTGATCACGTAAAGCGATACGCCGCCGCAAAGCCGCGACAGAAACGCCAGGCGCGATTTGGAGGGGCCGGTGCGAAACGTCGTGAAGTTGGAAGAGCCGATCTGCGTGGTGTAGCCGCTCTTGCCGGCGTGGCGCGCCCCCGTATCGTCGACCGTGACATAGGCGCCGCTCAGGCCGGCTTTCAATACCGCCGCGTCCTCGGCGCGAAACGTCTCCAGCTTGGCCGTCAGCAAGCGAACCACTTGCCGCTTCGAAATCACCACGCCCATGCCGTTGAGAAGCGCGACGATCCGCTCGCAGATGACTTGCCCGCTGAAGTGAAGCGCGAGGACCAGACGATGCAGATTGGGGCCGTAACCCCCGACGATGGCGGAATCGAGTTCGGCGACGATCGTCTCGCCGTCCGGCGTTTCCCACCGCTCGCGCCGGTAGCGCGTCACCAGCGGTCGCAGGCTCAAGTCCTGAACCGTGATGTCCTCGTAGCCCTTGTGGCGCGAGCCGACCGGAGCCTTCGCCCTCACCACCACCGTTGCGCCAATCGTCAGCTTGTCCAACTGGCTGGCGCGCCGACGCGTCAAACGCCCGCCCTTGTCGTCGCCAGCTTCCGGCCCTTTCGCGTCCGTCGCCTTGTCCATGCCGGAAGGCTTATGCAGCGGGCGCGGCGGCAAATGCTTCAGCCGCGCAAGCTCATCCTTGACCGCCTGATGTTCGACTTTCAGCTTGGACAGGGCGCCAACGAGCTTCTCGTTCTCCGAGCGAAGCCGCGTCACTTCGCCGATCAGATCGCGCACCACGCCAATCAGCTCCGTGGGCGAAAGCCGTTCCAGCGAATCAGGAATGCGAGCCGTCATCCATAGCTTGAATCACATTTTCCCGCTCTTGACTCCCCCGCCGCCCGGAAATCTGCCCCGGTTACGTCGATTTAGCGTTAAGTAATTGAAATGATTGGCGCACCCGACAGGATTCGAACCTGTGGCCTCTGCCTTCGGAGGGCAGCGCTCTATCCAGCTGAGCTACGGGTGCCGAGCGCCAGAAGCGCTCGCGACTGAATAGAGCATTTTCGCGGGCTTGGAAATCCCGTGTTTGCGTTTGCGTTCGCGAGCCTTCACGCGGCGAGCGCGGCGGCGCTATCGCCACCGAAATGGGCGAGGTAGCGCGGCTCGATTTCGGCGACCGGCATCACCGCGAAAACGTCGGTGGCGCCGAAACTCTCGTCGACGACTGCCTGCGGGCCGAACCTGGCGCCGAGCCGCCAATAGCCCTTGATCAGCGGCGGCAAGGCGCGAATCGCGGCGCGCGGGTCGAACGGCTCGACGTCGCACGACGCCGGATCGACCCCGCGGCCGGCAACCGCGCGCACGTCCCAGAGCGCGTCGGCCGAGCGATCGGCGCGTAAGAAGCGCAGCGCGGCGGCGTGCGCGGCCGAGTCGGCGCCGGGAAAACTCGCGCAGCCGAACATGACGTTGATCCGGTGATGGCGCGCATAAGTCCAGATGCCGCGCCACAGGAGCTCGAGCGTCCGCTTGCCGCGATAGCCGGGCGCAACGCACGAGCGGCCGAGCTCGAGCAGCCGCTTGCCGGGGTGCCGGGCGACGAACGCGCCGACGTCGAATTCGTCGGCGCTGTAGAAGCCGAAATTCGCCTGCGCCGCCTCGCCTCGCAACAGCCGATAGGCGCCCACCACCGTCGGCGCGCCGTCGACGCGCAGAACGGCGTTGTCGACGACGACGAGATGGTCGCAGACGCGATCGAACCGGCACACGTCGCGCCGGATCAGCCGCGCCGTCGGGTCGGGCCTGGCCGCGCCCTCCTCGAAGAACACGCTATAGCGCAGCTTCTGGGCTGCGCGAATCTCGGACTTGGCGGTGGCGAGCCGCACGTCCAGCGCGCCGATCGCGCCGAGCGTCTTCTCCAGCCCCATGAGATCGCGCACCTGCCGGCCTGCGAACGCCGACGCGCCGGCCCACGCGCCCACGAACGACGCCTTCGCCATGAATGCTCCCCCGATTCGCCTGGGCGAAGCCGATCTCAGACCATTCTTGGGGAACAGATTTATGACATGCGCGCGCGCGCCGGCGAAGGGACCGGCGCGGGAGCGGCGAGCAGGCGCTCGATCGTCTCGGCGAGCCGGGCCAGATCCACCGGCTTGCCGAGAAATTCGTCGAAACCGGCCGCGGCGCCGGCGCGCCGATCCTCGGCCATCGCATTGGCGGTCAGCGCGATGAGCGCGACGCGCGGGGCGCCGGCCTCGCGCTCGAGGCGGCGAATCGCGCGCGCCGCTTCGTAGCCGTCGGCGCCGGGCATCTTGATGTCCATCAGGACGGCGTCGAAGCGAGGCGACTGCCCGCGCGTCGCGGCGCTGGCGAGCCGCGTCGCCTCCTCGCCGTCGCGCGCGCGCACGACCTCGAAGCCCAGCCGCCGCAGCGCTTTTTGCGCGACGACGGCGTTGATGTCGTTGTCTTCGGCGAGCAGCGCCCGCAGGGCGCGCGCGGCCGGGCTGGGGTTGGCGCGCGCCGGCGCCGGCGCGCGGGCGGCCGGCGCGAACTCGCTCGCCAGGCGATCAAACAGCGAGCGAGCGCGCACCGGTTTGACCAGCCAGCCGTCAAAACCTTGCAGCGAGGTCTGGCCGAAGGCGCGCCGCTCGAACGGCGAGAACAGCACCAGGCTCTTGGGCGCCCCGGCGACGCGCGCCGCGAGCGCCAGGCGATTGGTCGCCTCGACGCCAAGTGCGCAATCGATGATGACGAGGTCGGGCTTGGCGCCCGCGCTCAGCGCGGCGAGCCCGTCTTCGAGACCCTCGGCGCGCGCGACCGCGGCGCCCGCCTCGCTCAGGCGAGCCGCGATCGCCGGCGCTTCGAACGGCGAATGGGCGATGATCAGCGCGCGGCGGCCCTCGAGCGCGACCGGCGCGGTCTCGGGCGGCGCGTCGGCGCGCGCCGGCAAAGGAATCGCGAAGGAAAAGATCGAGCCTCCGCCGGGATTGTCCGCCAGAACGAGTTCGCCCCCCATCAGGGCGACGATGCGCTTGGAAATGGCGAGTCCCAAGCCGGTTCCCTCGTAGTGGCGCGCGTTGGAGCCGTCGCCCTGTTCGAAGTCTTCGAAGATCGCGGCGCGGCGATCGGCGGGAACGCCGGGGCCGGTGTCCATGACCTTGAACAGCACGCGGCCATCGGCGGTCCGTTCGACGCCGACGCCGACCCCGCCGCGCAGAGTGAACTTGACCGCGTTGCCCGCCAGATTGGTCAACGCCTGTCGCAGCCGCAGGCTGTCGCCGAGAACGAAGCGCGGCGCGTCGGCGGCGATCGAGGCGGCGATTTCGAGACCCTTGGCCTGCGCTTGCGGGGCCAAGAGCTCGACGGTGCTTTCGACCAGCTGGCGCAGATCGAACGCCTCGCGGACCAATTCGAGCCGTCCCGCCTCGATCTTGGAGAAATCGAGAATCTGGTCGATGAGATTGGCGAGCGCGGCGCCGGAGCCGCGGATCGCCTCGACGTAGCTGGCATGCTCGGGATCGAGCGCGGCGTCGCGAAGCAAGTCCGCCATGCCGAGGATGCCGCTGAGCGGCGTGCGGATTTCGTGGCTCATCGTCGCCAGGAAGCGCGATTTGGCCTCGCTCGCCGCCTCGGCGCGCTCGCGCGCCGCGGCCGCTTCCTTCAGGCGCCAGACTTCGTCGCGCAGGCTCTCGGCGACGGCCTCGGCCCGCTCCACGCGGCGCTGGGCGTGGCGGCGCATGCGCGCCACCCCCGCCGCCGCCGCAAGCGCCAGCGCCAACAGCGGCCCCGCCTCGATCGCCAGAACGCGCAGGTCGAAAAGCGCCAAATCGGCCAAGGGATCGATCATGACAATTCCTGTCGCCGGTCCCGCCGGCCCGGCCCCCACGAGGATGACAGGACGCGGTTGAGAAACTCTTGCCGCCGCAGGCGAAATTCGAGCGATTGCCGCGCGGCCTATCGCCCGCGCGCGTTCACGCCGCGGCGGCGGCGCGCTCCTGCGCGCCGCGATAGCTCAAGGCTTCCGCGAGATGGACGCGCCGCACCGCGCCGCCGCCGTCGAGATCGGCCAGGGTTCGCGCCAGTTTGAGCACGCGATGATAGCCGCGCGCGGAAAGGCGCATTCTCTCGGCGGCGTCGCGCAACAGTGAAAGCGCAGCGGCCTCGGGCGCGGCGACCGTTTCGACCAGGCTCGCCGGCGCCGCCGCGTTGCAGCCGACCCCGTCGAGCCCCAGCGCTCGATAGCGCTCTCTCTGGATTTCGCGCGCCGCGCGCACCCGCGCCGCGACTTCGGCCGAGCCCTCCGCGGGCGCCGGCCGCAGCAGATCGGCGGCGGCGACCGAGGGCACGTCGATCGTCAGGTCGAAGCGATCGAGCAGCGGGCCGGAGAGCCGGCTCTGGTATTGCGCGACGCAGCGCGCGTTGGGCGCGCGATGGCAGGCGTATCCCGGCTCGTCGGCCAGGCCGCATCGGCAAGGATTCATCGCGGCGACGAGCTGGAAGCGCGCGGGATAGACGACGCGATGGTTGGCGCGCGCGATCACGACTTCGCCGCTTTCGATCGGCTGGCGCAGGCTGTCGAGCGCCTGCGGCTGGAATTCCGGCAGTTCGTCGAGAAACAACACGCCGTGATGGGCGAGCGAGATTTCGCCGGGCTTGGCGTGGATGCCGCCGCCGACCAGCGCCGCCATCGAGGCCGAATGATGCGGCGCGCGGAACGGCCGCCGGTCGGTCAAGGCGCCGCCGGCCAGCGCGCCGGCGACCGAATGGACCATCGACACTTCCAGGAGCTCGCGCGGGCTGAGCGGCGGCAGGATCGAAGGCAGGCGCTGCGCCAGCATCGACTTGCCGGCGCCGGGCGCGCCGCACATGAGAAGATTGTGCCCGCCCGCGGCGGCGACCTCGAGCGCGCGCTTGGCGCTCTCCTGGCCCTTGATGTCGCGAAGGTCGGGCTGCGGCCCGCCGGCCGCGCGCATGGCGGGCTCGGGCCGGCTCAGCACCTGCGTTCCCTTGAAATGATTGGCGAGCTGGATGAGCGAGCGCGGCGCCAGGATGTCGAGATCGGCCGAAGCCCACGCCGCCTCGGGGCCGCAGGCGGCCGGACAGATCAGCCCGAGACCGCGCGCGTTGGCGGCGATCGCCGCCGGCAGCACGCCGGCCACCGCGCTCACCGTCCCGTCGAGCGCCAGTTCGCCGATGACGGCGTAGCCGTCGAGCGCGTCGGCGGGAATCGCGCCGATCGCCGCCATGACGCCGAGCGCGATCGGCAGATCGTAGTGACTGCCCTCTTTGGGCAGGTCGGCGGGGGCGAGATTGACGGTGATGCGCCGGGCGGGCAGCGCCAGCCCCGAAGCGATCAGCGCGGCGCGCACCCGCTCGCGCGATTCGGCGACGGCCTTGTCGCCGAGCCCGACGATCATGAACACGACATTGCCGCTGGCGATCTGCACCTGAACGTCGACGGCGCGGGCCTCGACGCCCTCGAACGCCACTGTCGCAACGCGCGCAACCATTGTGCCCCCGCCCGCTCCGGTCCGCCGTGCGGCTCCCATGCCGCGGCTCGGTCGGAATGGAACATTTGCAGAACATCACGGCTCTGGCAAGGGGGATTCTTCGCCTCGGCTTCCTTTTCGTCAGCCGATTCGCCGCCGGTCAGTCCTTCGCAGCGGCGAGGATTGGGCCGCCGCCGGCGGTTTGCGCCGAAGCGCGAAGGGACGAGAGCGGGCGCATTCGATCCTCCTCTTTCGATCGACCGCCGGGGCGGCTCCAGGCGTTTCCCTCTTGTCGCATCCGAGCCCGCTCCCGTTACGCGCGCGCCTCCACGCGCCCCCGTGTTATGAACCGGGCGGACACGCCGCCCCGAGATGGACCCCAAAGCGATGGCCCGCACCGACTTCACGACGCCGCGCCTCTACCTCGCCTGCGACCTCAGCGAAGGCGCGAGCGCGGCGCTTTCGCTCGACCAGACCCATTATCTCGTCAACGTGCTGCGCCTGGGTCCGGGCGCGCGCGTGCTGACCTTCAACGGGCGCGACGGGGAGTTCGCCGCTTCGATCGGCGCCGTCGCGCGCAAGGCCGCGACGCTGACCATCGGCGAGCGGATCCGGCCGCAGGAATATCCGCCCGACGTCGACTATCTCTTCGCGCCGCTCAAGCACGCGCGGCTCGACTACGTCGCGCAGAAGGCGGTCGAGATGGGGGCGCGCCGGCTCATGCCGGTCGTCACCCGCCGCACCCAGGCCGCGCGCGTCAACCTCGAGCGCTTGCGCGCCAATGCGCGCGAGGCGGCCGAGCAATGCGGCGTGATCTGGCTGCCCGAGATCGCCGCGGCGGAGCCGCTGGAAAAGGTCCTCGCGGACTGGCCGGCCGAACGGCTGCTGGTGTTCTGCGACGAGGATGCGCCCCAGGCCAACCCGATCGCCGCCCTGGCGAGCGTCGCGCCGAGCGCCGGCGTCGCGCTGCTGATCGGCCCGGAAGGCGGCTTCGACGATTTCGAACGCCGGGCGATCGAACGCCTGCCGCGCGTGCTGCGTCTCAGCCTCGGCCCGCGCATCCTGCGCGCCGACACCGCGGCGGTCGCGGCCCTGGCGCTCATCCAGAGCCAATACGGCGACTGGCGTTGATCGGGCGCGGCTGTTGCCCACCGGCCACACCGGCGCAATACCGCGCGGCGCGCGCGAGCGTCGCCTTCATGCCGCCATGATGTGGCAAGACTTTCGCGCTCGGTGAATCGAGCGGATCGAATGGTCTTTCTGGCGCGGCGCATGGCGGGTTTGTCCTTCGGCGCGGTCGCGGCGAGTCTCGTCGCCAGCGGCGCGTTGGCGGGCGATTCGTCGACGCCGACGCAGCCTGCGGGGACGGCGAACAGCGCGCGTTGCAGCGCGATGGGCGAGGGATTTTTCGCGGTTTCCGGCTCCGACGCCTGCATCCGGATCAGCAGCTATGTCGCCGCCGGCGCCGAATTCGGCGGCTTGCGCCCGGCGTGGCGCAATTCCGGTCCGTTCGACGGCGCATCGACGACGGCGCTGCGCACGCGGGTCGGCGCCAGCGCCGACGCCCGTTTCGACACGCCGATGGGCCCGGGACGGCTGTATATCCAGGTCGGCCACGACCCCTACCGGCCCTGACGTCGAACGACGCTCGTCTTCGACGGGCGAAACGACAGGGGCCCGGCCGCGCGCGATCCTATTCGCAGGGGACCGCCTCGGCGCGCGGGCGCTCCGGCGCGCCGCGGGCTCGGCCGTGCTCGGTCTTGGCCCAGTAGAACGGCCGAATCGCCAGGTCGAACACGGCGACCCAGCTCGCCGCAGAGATCAGCGCGTAATAGATCGGCAGCGAGGCCAACGCGCCGTCCCGCACGCCTATGCCGCGTCCGCGCATCGCCACCAGCGCGGGAACCAGCATCGTCATCAGCCCCAACGCCATCAGCGTATGATCGCGACGTCGCCGGCGACGCGCCAGGCGCTCGCGCCCGCCAGTTCGTCGCAACAGGCGCGGCGCAGCGCATCGAACAACAGCGCCGGCCCGAACAGTCCGCCCAGAACCGAGCCGCCGATCAGCGCGGCCGCGGCGAGAGCGCGCGCCGGCCCGAGCGCGCCGACGAATTTCAGCGGGTGGCGCGAGTGGACGATCAGGGTCTGCATCCAGCCCTTCTGCCAGCGCACCCGCTGGCGGAACCAGGCGGGAAGATCGTTCGGCGCCTCTTCGCGCGTATCCGAGCAAAGCGCGCCGACGCGCGCGCCCTCGCGCGCGAGCCGGATGCCGAGGTCGGCGTCCTCGGTGACGTTCCAGGCGTCCCATCCGCCGACGCGCCGCAGCGTCCGCGTGCGGAAATGATTGGAGGTGCCGCCCAGCGCGATCGGCAGGCCGAGCGCCGCGAGCCCGGGATTGACCAGATCGAACAGCGCGGCGTACTCGATCGCGAACATCTTGCTGAACCAGGAATCCTCGACGTTGTCGACCGTCAGACGCGCCTGCAGGCAATCGAGGCCGAGATCGGCCGCGAATTGCGCGGCCGCGAGGCGCAACTGGTCCGGATCGGGCTCGTCCTCGGCGTCGTAGACGACGACCAAATCGCCGCGAAGGGCGGGCAGCGCCACGTTCAACGCGCGCGGCTTGGTCGAGGGCGCGCCGGGAGGCGCGACGATGACGTCGTATCGCGCCGGCAGGCCCAGCGAGGCGATCGCCGTCAGAGTGTCTTCGTCGCGCCGCTCGACCACCAATTTGACGTCGAGCTTGGCCCTGGGATAATCGATCGCGTCGAGCGCCCTGACCAGCTTGCCGACCATGTGCGGCTCGCGATAGAGCGGCGCGACGATCGAATAAACCGGCAAGTCCTCGTCGGCGAGCGGCGCAGGGGAGGGCGTGGCGCCGGCAGCGGCGACCGCGAGGTTCCGCACGACGATCCACGCGCCGAAAATCAGCCAGAGCACAATCGAGGCCGCGCCGCGCGCGACGCTAGGCGCGACCAGCAACAGCGTCGTCGCGACCGCCGCCAAGGCCGCGACGCAGGCGATTTGGCCCCAACTCAGCCCGGAATGCGCCGACAGGCTCGCATCGCGCCGCTCCAGGCCGCAGGCCGCCGCTTCCGCCACCCGCGAACCCGCTTTCGCCCGCACGAAAGCGCTGAGGCGCTGCGGCGAGCTGATGGCGAAGCCTCCTTGCACGCGGCCGGCCGCGGCGGCGGCGATGAGAAAGCGGACCGAGGGCCCGCGCGGCGCGACGACCGCGCGAAGGCGCGAAAGGTTGGGCGCGAGCGGCGCGATGCCGCTCATGATCGCCGGCGCGGCGTCGACGTCGTCGGCGATCGCCAGCCGATCGCAGAAATAGGGGACGCCGAGATGGCGCGCGAGGGCGCGAAAATAGACTTCCTCCGCGACGAGGCCCTCGCCGAGCAGCGCCGCGTCTGCGTCGACCCCGCAGCGTTCGGCGACGCGCATGGCCTGGAGCAACGGGCCCGGCCCGACGCCTTGGCTGGCGAGGAAGGCGACCTCGGGCGCGATTTCGCCGCCGCGTTCCCCGGGCCTGCGCGCAGGCGCGCGCCGCTCTCGGGACGGGTCCTGTCCGTCCTGGGATCGTTCCCGAGCGTCGCCGTCGGCGACCGCTTGCTTGAACGAGTCGACCACGCTACGAAACTCGACAAAACGCGGGACAGCGCGCGAACGCGGCAGCAACCCGCGCCCTGCTCCCCCCACCGCCCGAAGGCGACGCTGGCAGTCCGAATATGAATAGTTAAGGCTTTTGAAACGGCTTTGTCATGTGGATTCGGCGACTCGCGCGTAACACTTTCGTTTTCCTGCTCCTGGCGGCCGGGCTTGCGCCCGCGGCCGAGCGCGAGCCCGCGCCGAACTTCTGGGACCCCGGCCTGCATCTGGAGCGCCCGGACCTGTCCGGCCTGCGCGCGATCCGCTTCCTCACCGACGACGACTATCCGCCGCTCGATTTCGCGCTCGCCGACGGCTCGCTCTCGGGCTTCAACGTCGATATCGCGCGTGCGATCTGCGAGGAGCTGCACATCGGCTGCACCATCCAGGCGCGCCGCTGGGACACGCTGATCGACTCGCTGGAGACGGGCAAGGGCGACGCGGTGATCGCCTCGATCTCGGCCAACGCGGCGGCGCGCGCGCGGATCGATTTCACCCAGCCCTATTACCAGACGCCGGCGCGGTTCGCGACGCGCAAGGATTCGCCTCTCACCGACGCGACGCCGGACGCGCTCGCCGGCAAAACCGTCGGCGTCGTCGCCGGCTCGGCGCATCAAGCCTATCTCGGGACCTTCTTCCCCCGTGCGGTCGCCAAAACCTATCCGAGCTTCGCCGCGCTGCACGACGCGCTCAAGGGCGGCGCGATCGACGCCGCCTTCGCCGACGGATTGAGCTTGGCGGTCTGGCTCGCCGGCGAATCGTCGGGCGATTGCTGCGTCTTCAAGGGCGGGCCCTACACGGAGAGCCGCTTTTTCGGCGAAGGGGTCGGCATCGCGGTGCGCAAGGAGGACGCCGATTTGCGCCGCGCCATGGATTGGGCGCTGGCGCGCCTGGCGGCGCGGGGGGTCTACGCTGAGATCTATCTCAAGTATTTTCCGGTGGGGTTTTACTGAAGGGGCTGGGGCCGGTCGCGCGCCCCGACCGAACCGGCCAAAGCCGGAGACGTTTTCGGGCGCGTGTGTTTGCTTTCAACGGCTTGCGTGACGAGTTTCCGCCGCCTCGTCGCGTGGCGAGTGTTTTGCTGGCGAGCGGGCCGGGCTATTGAGGGGTTGAGTGTACCGGACGTTGTAAAAAGGGAAATGATAATCTGTCGCCGTAATCTGTAGTAATCTCGTTACGGAACAAAGGCTTTCCGCAAGGCATATCGCTCGAAAAGTTCGGCGGCGTTCCGAGGGCGCATGAATTCCCGAAGGTGACTGTAAACGTTGCTGATCTCGCTCGCCGCGCGCTCCGAGAATCCTTCCTTCACGAGCAGGAACGTCAAATCATCCTCGGACAATGCTGGTCTGGCGCGCAGAAACTCATAGAACCGCCGCCAGTCATTAGGATGAAGATTGTGAATATTCGCGTGGTCGATAAAATGCCTGAACAGCTTCCCTGACCATGGCGGCAATTTCGGCTCGAGCTTCTCTTTGGGGACGATCGTCATTCGAAGACGTCTACCCCCTCCCTTGTTGTAAGCCGTAAGCAGCGGCCCGAGCAGTTCGTTAGCTGCGGCGCTGTACGTTTCGTATGATGGAAAACTGTCTGGTGCCCACTCCGTCGCTCGGATTTCGACCCCGATCCTTCTTTCGTCCACGCGCGCGACCAAGTGAACGCCAAGATCGCGATGCGGCGAGGGCCGCGTGAAGCGCAGGCTTACGGTGATGTCGCCA
>JBEKLU010000075.1:0-26021 GCA_050010035.1 Roseiarcus sp. | reverse complement strand
GATATCATCAGGGCCAGCGGCCATGCGCCGCGCCAAAAGGCCGGACATATGACCGCAGCCGACCAAGACGATCAAAATGTCAAAATGCATCTTGCCAATCGGGGCCGTCCACATATGACGGAGTGTGCGGTTGTTTTCATAGCGGCCCCTGAGGAGGAAAAAATGCTCGACCGTCCCACTTCCAAAGCGGGCTGGCTCGCCCGCGCCGCGGCGCTGAAGCCGGAGGGGCGCGCCTTTATCGACGGCGCCTATGTCGGCGCGCTCAGCGGCAAGACCTTCGCCAAGACTTCGCCGATCGACGGCAAGGCGTTCGCCGAGGTCGCCGATTGCGAGGCCGCCGACGTCGATCGCGCGGTCGCCTCGGCGCGGCGCGCCTTCGAAAAGGGCGCATGGCGCGACGCCTCGCCGACGCGCAAGAAGGCGGTCCTGCTGCGCTTCGCCGAGCTGATCCGCAGCCACACGGACGAAATCGCGCTTTTCGAGACGCTCGACGTCGGCAAGCCGATCGCCAACTCCATCGCGGTCGACGTGCCCTTCTGCGCTGACTGCATCCAGTATTACGCGGAGCTCGCCGACAAGCTCTACGACGAGGTCGCTCCCGTCGGCGCGCGCGACGTCGCGCTGGTGCGCAAGGAGCCGCTCGGCGTCGTCGGCGCGATCGTGCCGTGGAACTATCCGCTGATCATCGCGGCCTGGAAGATCGGCCCGGCCTTGGTCGCCGGCAATTCCGTGGTGCTCAAGCCCGCCGAGCAATCGCCGCTCGGCGCGCTGTTTGTCGCCGGCCTCGCCAAGGAGGCGGGCCTGCCGGACGGCGTCCTCAACGTCGTGCCCGGCTTCGGCGAAAGCGCGGGCAAGCCGCTCGCCCTGCACCCGGACGTCGACATGATCACCTTCACCGGCTCGACCGAGGTCGGTAAATTGATGCTGGTCTACGCCGGGCAGAGCAACATGAAGCGCGTGTTGCTCGAATGCGGCGGAAAGAGCCCGCACGTCGTGATGGCCGACGCGGACGTCAAGGCGGCGGCCGTGGCGATCGCCTGGGGCATCTATTACAACCAGGGCGAAACCTGCCACGCCGGCTCGCGCGTCCTCGCGCATTCCTCGATCCGCGCCAAGCTCGTCGAAGCGATCGGCGAAATCCAACGCACGCAAATTCCGCTTGGCCATCCCTTCGAGGCGGCCTCGCAGCTCGGCGCTCTCGTCGAGGAGCGGCACATGGAGCGCGTGCTGTCCTATATTGAACTCGGGGTGAAGGAGGGCGCCCGGATCGCGTTCGGCGGGCGCCGGACGATGCTGGAGACGGGCGGCTACTACGTCGAGCCGACCCTTCTCGACGACGCGCGCAACGACATGCGCATCGCGCAGGAGGAGATTTTCGGCCCGGTCGTCGTCGTCATCCCCTTCGAGGACGAGGCGGAGGCGATCCGCCTCGCCAACGACACCATCTACGGCCTGGGCGCCGCGGTGTGGACTTCCGACATGAACGCGGCGCATCGCCTGACGCGCGCCATCCGCGCCGGCACGGTGTGGGTCAACACCTACGACCGTTCGTCGCTGACGACGCCGTTCGGCGGCTTCAAGCAGTCCGGCTTCGGCCGCGACCGCTCGCCCCACGCGGTCGACAAGTACATGGACTACAAGACGATCTGGACCGCGTACAAGTGAGCGGTCGCCGCCCATTTTCGGCGAAGCCTGCGGCCAATCCCCCGGCCTCTCGCCCTGCCTCTCCGCCGCAAACGCGAAGCGTTTGGCGGGCGCAAGCGGGGAGAGGGGAAGACAAAGCGCCGCGCACTCCTCTCCCCGCTTGCGGGAAGAGGGAAGGGAGAGGGGCCGGGGGATTGGCTGCCGACTTCGCCGAATGAGGGCCGCGGTAAAACGGAGCCGACATGACCGAGCCTTTCACGCCTCTCGCCCGCGCCCCCAAGGCGATCATCACAGCCATCGAGATCACCCGCCACCGGCTCCATTTCGATCCGCCGTTTCGCGCCAGTTGGGACACCAAGCCGCGCACCTTCTGGGACGCGGCGATCGTGCAAGTGCATACCGATCTCGGCGTCACCGGAATCGGCTCGGGCGACATGATGCTCGGCTTCGAGGGTCACGAACCGCTGTTCGTCGGCCAGGACGCGCTGGCGCTGGAGCGCCACTGGCGCATTCTCGCCAACATCAGCTTTCACTGGGGCCGCTGCTGGCCGCTCGATCTGGCGCTGTGGGACCTCGCCGGCAAGATCGCGGGCCAGCCCTGCTGGAAGCTGATCGGCGGCCTTTCCAACAGCGTGCGCGCCTATGCTTCGTCGGGAACCCTGCGCGGCCCCGCCGAGCTCGCCGAGGCGGCCGAAGCGTACATCGCCAAGGGTTTCACGGCGCTGAAGATCCGCTTCCATCGCGGCGACTGGCGCGCCGACATCAGGGCGCTGGAGGCGGTGCGCGCGCGGGTGGGCGACCGTCTCGACCTGCTGGTCGATTGCAATCAGGGCTGGCGCATGTCGTGGGACGCCTACGCTCCGTGGACGCTCAAGGACGCGCTTCAGGTCGCGCGCGAACTGGAGCGGCTCGGCGTCTACTGGATGGAGGAGCCGCTGCACCGCGGCGACCGCGCCGGCATGCGAGCTTTGCGCGAGCGGGTCGACGTGCGCCTCGCCGGCGGCGAAATGACCAGGGAGCTCTATGAGTTCCGCGACCTCATCGCCGAGGGCTGCCTCGACGTCTTGCAGCCCGACGCCGCGCTGGCGGGCGGGCTCACCGGCCTGCGCCGCGTCGCGCTGATGGCGCAGGAGCACAATCTGATCTTCACCCCGCACACCTGGACGAACGGCATGGGCGTGGTCGCCAACGCGCATCTGGCGGCGGGGCTTTGCGATGCGCCGTTCCTCGAATTCCCCTACGATCCGCCGGAATGGGATGTGGACCGTCGCGACTACATGATGGCCGAGCCCTTGCGGGTGAACGACGTCGGTCATATCGTGCTCGGCGACAAACCCGGCATGGGCTACGAGTTGGCGATCGACTTGCTCGCGAAAACGCGAATCGCTTGAGGTCTCGTACATCGTCCGGGGGGAGGGACGATGGACCGCAAATGGTTGCCGCTCAACGCGCTGCGCGCGTTCGAGGCGGCCGGGCAGCATCTGAGCTTCACCGCCGCGGCCAACAGCCTGACCGTCGCGCAGAGCGCGGTCAGCCGGCACGTCATCGTGCTGGAGAATTTTCTCGGCGTCGCCTTGTTCGAGCGCCGGCCGCAGCAATTGGTGCTGACCGAGGCGGGGCGGCATATTCTGCCCGTCGTCTCGAAGTCGTTCGACCGCATCGACCAGGCGCTCGGCGAAGTCATCAAGGAAAAGGGCCGGCCCAAACGCGTGCTGAAGGTGGCGCTGCCGACGTCCTTCGCGCATCGCCTGGCGATTCCGATCCTGCGCGATTTTCGCGCCGAGAATCCCGGCATCAGCCTCGAAATCGTCTCCAAGCCGACCACCGGCACGGACGTCGACGGCGACATCGACATCGCCATCGTCTATTCCGAGCCGCGCGTCACCGACGCGATCCACGATCTTCTGTGGATGGTGCGCGCCACCATTCTGTGCAGCCCGAAGCTGCTGGAGACCGCCGACCGTTCCGATCCGGCCAAATTCATCGCCGCCAACGACCTCCTCCACGTCAAGATCGACGGTCGCCCCCGCTTCTTCTTCTGGGAGATGTTTGCGCGTTCGATCGGTCGTCCCGACCTTGCCGTCGATCGCGGCCTGGTGTTCGACACGGAGCAGTTGTCGGTCCAGTACGCGACGCAGGCCGATGGTCTGGCTCTCGCCGATCCCCTGCTGTTCGCCGAGGAGATCAAGGCCGGGCGGCTGGCGCAGCCGTTCGACCTGTCGATCGACGAGGGTTACGGCTATTATCTGACCACCCACCCGGAAGACCTCAGCAACGAAGCGGTGGCGCTGTTCCGCTCGTGGCTGATCGCACGCTTCAGCGCGGCTTCGGCCGGCAAGCCGCCCGAGCCCGAAAACGGCGGCGCAGAGGCGGCGAAGCTGCGCGCGGCCAAGTGAGGGCGGGCGCCGGCGGCGACGGCCAAATAGGCATGTCCCGATGCCATTTTCGCGCGTGGCGCCGCCGGCGCCGCTCGCTACAGTCAGCTCCGGCCGAGCGTATGACGGACAATCGTCCCCGCCCGGTCGCAACCAGCTCGACGCGACGCCGTTCGTTAACCGCGACCCATGGAAGAAAGATGATTGAACCCAACGCCGTCATGGCCGGGCTTGTCCCGGCCATCCACGCGGCTCCGTCCGTCCAACATGTTCGGAGCGTGGCGCAGCGGCGCGGCGTGGATGGCCGGGACAAGCCCGGCCATGACGGCGAGAGAGGGCGTTGCGAAGGGTCGCGGTCGCTGAGCTTCGGCCTGAGGCGCGAACCATGTCCGCTGATCCGCTGAGCGAGGATTCCTCTCGCCGCCGTCGTCGCGGCGAGCGTTCGACCGCCGCGACGCCGCCCGCTCGGGCGCCGCAGCCGCGGCTGCCCTTCGCCCCGGTCGATCTTCTTTCGCGCGACGAACTCGAGTCGATCCACCGCGCCGCGCTCAACGTGCTGCGGGAAATCGGCGTCGATTTCCTGCACGAGGAAGCCAAGGCGACGTTGAAAGAAGCCGGCGCCGACGTCGACCCCGCCTCGAACCGCGTGCGCTTCGATCCGGCCCTCGTCGAGGCGCAGATCGGCAAGGCGCCGCGGCAGTTCACCCTGCACGCGCGAAACCCGGAGCGAAGCGTCGTCATCGGCGGCGCGAACGTCGCCTTCTGCTCGGTGGGCAGCGCGCCCAACGCCTTCGACCGCGAGGGCGGGCGGCGGCCCGGCAATCAACGCGACTATCGCAACTTCCTTCGCCTGATCCAGAGTTTCGATTCGATCCACGTGATGGGCGGCTATCCCGTCGAGCCCATCGACATCCACGCCTCGGTCCGCCACCTCGACGCGCTCTACGACATGCTGACGCTCTCGGACAAGCCGATCCACGCCTACAGCCTCGGGCGCGAGCGCATTCGCGACGCGATCGAGATGGCGCGGATCGCGCGCGGCCTCGACGAGGCGACGTTCGAGCGCGAGCCCTCGCTGTTCACCATCATCAATTCGTCCTCGCCGCTTCGGCTCGACACGCCGATGCTGGAAGGCGTGATCCAAATGGCGCGGCGCAATCAGGTCGTGGTGCTGACGCCCTTCACCCTCGCCGGCGCGATGGCGCCGGTGACGCTGGCGGGTGCGCTCGCCCAGCAGCACGCCGAGGCGCTCGCCGGCTTCGTCCTGGCGCAGCTCGTGCGGCCGGGCTCGCCCTTCGTCTACGGCGGATTCACCTCCAACGTCGACATGAAGTCGGGCGCGCCCGCCTTCGGCACCCCCGAGTACATGAAGACCGCGATCATCGGCGGGCAATTGGCGCGCCGGCTCGGCCTGCCCTATCGCTCGTCCAACGCCAACGCCGCCAATTCGCTCGACGCGCAGGCCGCCTATGAAAGCGTGTTTTCGCTGTGGGGCGCGATCATGGGCGGCGTCAATCTCCTGATGCATGGCGCCGGCTGGATGGAGGGCGGCCTGCAGGCTTCGTTCGAGAAGATGGCGCTCGACGCGGACCTGCTTGCGATGGTCGCCGAGTTCCTCAAGCCGGTCCGCGTCGACGAAGGCGAACTGGCGCTCGAGGCGATGCGGGAAGTCGGGCCCGGCGGCCATTTCTTCGGCGCGGCGCATACCCAATCGCGCTATCGCAACGCCTTCTTCGCGCCGATGATCTCGGACTGGCGCAACTACGAGAGCTGGCGCGAGGCCGGCGCGCCGACCGCCTACGACGCCGCCGAGCGCGTTTACAAGGAACGGCTGAGAACTTACGCTCCCCCCGATTTCGAACCGGAGCGCCGCGAGGCGCTCGCCGCCTTCGTCGCCCGCCGCAAAGCGGAGGGCGGCGCGCCCACGGATTTTTGACGCTATGCCGAGCGAAGGATCGTTTTCAGCGCCGCCGCCGCGCGCCGCGCGCGTTCCTCGCGGGCTCGTCCTCGCGCTTGCCGGCAGCCCGCTCGGCGCGGTCGGCGCGATGTTCTTCGCCTTCGGGATCGGGCTGGGATTCTGGTCGGGCGCGTCGGCGACGATTCTTCTGCGCGTCGGCGTCGGCGCTTCGGCCTACGGCGCGGCGCTGACGCTCTTCACCGGCGCCTACCTCTTGGCGATGTCGTCGGCCGGCGCTCTCGCCCGCCGTTTCGGCGTCAAGCGCGTTCTTCTCGGCGCGGCGCTGGGGATGGGCCCGATCCTCGGCTTGGCTCTCGTCGCCGGCGACGTCGTCGCCCTCTTCGCCGAATTGACCGTCTACGGATTTTTCGCCGGGCTGGTCGATCTGACGATGAACGCGGCGGGCGCGCGCATCGAGCGCGGCCTCGGCCGGCCGATCCTGGCGCGGCTGCACGGCGGGGCGTCCGCCGGGATTGCGAT
This sequence comes from Roseiarcus sp., assembly GCA_050010035.1. Classification (GTDB taxonomy): domain Bacteria; phylum Pseudomonadota; class Alphaproteobacteria; order Rhizobiales; family Beijerinckiaceae; genus Roseiarcus. The sequence continues at coordinate 19,565 of JBEKLU010000075.1, read as the reverse complement.
CGGCGCCGTCGCGGGCGGCCTCATCGCGGCAAGCGCAGCGCCATGGGCGGCGAGCCTCGTCGTCGTCGCCGCAATGGCCTGCGCGTCCGCGCTGGTCGCGTCGGCGGTTCGCGACGAGCCCTCGGCCAGGGTGGGGGCGGTCTCGGTCGAGCGCGCCGGGCTGTTGTCGCGCACCCTGGTCGTCGTCGGGCTGGTGATCGGCGTCTCGATCGCCTGCGAGAGCGCGGCGATGTCCTGGGCGGCGCTGATCCTGCAACGAGAGGCGCCGCAATCGGCGGCCCTTGCCGGACTCGGCGCGGCGTTCTTCGCCGCCTGCCAGGCCTCGCTGCGCTTCAACGCCGATCGGCTGCGCGCGCGCGTCGACGACCGCGCCCTCATCGTCGCTTCGCTCGGCGTCGCCGCGGCGGGCTTTCTCGTCGTCGCCGCGCACGCCGGCTTTTTCGTCAGCGTCTTCGGGTTCGCCGTCATCGGCTTCGGCACCGGCGCGGTCGTTCCCTGCGGCTTCGCGCTCGCCGCGTCGCGGCCGGGGGTTTCCGCCGCGGCCGGCCTTTCCGTGGCGGCGTTCTTCGGCTCGTTCGCGCGCCTGCCCGCGCCGCTGGTCACCGGCGCGCTCGCCGACGCCTTTTCGCTTTCCGCCGCTTTCGCGCTGTTCGCGGGGCTGCTCGCCCTGGGCGTCGCCGCGACGCTCGTCTTCATTCCCTCGCAGGCGCACGCGCCGAGGCGCGCGCCAGTCCCTTGATCCAAGCGGAGGCTTAAGTCATGAGATCGCATTGTCAGGTCGCGGTGATCGGCGGCGGCGTCGTCGGCGCGAGCGTCGCCTATCATTTGACCAAGGGCGGCTGGAAGGACGTCGTGCTGATCGAGCGCGCCGAGCTCACCTCGGGCTCGACGTGGCACGCGGCGGGGGGCATGCACACCCTCAACGGCGACCCAAACGTCGCCAAGCTGCAGCAATACACCATCGACCTCTACAAGGAGATCGAGGCGATCTCCGGCGTCTCCTGCGGCGTGCACCTCACCGGCGGCCTCAACCTCGCGGGCACCCGGGAACGGCTCGACTGGCTGAAGATGGCGCGCGCGCGCGGCCGCTATCTCGGCATGAAGCTCGAGATCATTTCGATCGACGAAGCCGCCAAGATGTATCCGTTCATCGACAAGAAGCATTTCGTCGGCGCGATGTTCGATCCGGTCGAGGGCCATCTCGATCCCTGGGGCGTCACGCAGGCCTACGCGAAGTGCGCGACCCTCGCCGGCGCCGAAGTCAACCGCTTCACCCGCGTCGTCGATCTCAAAGCCCGCCCCGACGGCTCGTGGGACGTGATCACCGACAAGTGCAGTCTCGTCGCCGAGCACGTCGTCAACTGCGGCGGCCTGTGGGCGCGCGAGGTCGGGCGCATGGTCGGCCTCGAATTGCCGGTGCTGGCGATGGAGCATCATTACCTCATCACCGAGGACATCCCCGGCGTCATCGACCCTAGGATAGACAAGTTCCACGTCATCGACTTCGAGGGCGAAATCTATATGCGCCAGGAAGGCGGCGGCATGCTGATCGGCACCTACGAGCGGGCCTGCCAGCCGTGGAGCGAGTTCGAGACGCCCTGGGATTTCGGCCAGAACCTGCTGCCCAACAATCTCGACCGCATCGCGCCGAGCCTGGAGACGGCGTTCGAGCACTTCCCCGAGCTCGGCAAGGCGGGCATCCGCAAGGTGGTCAACGGCCCCTTCACCTTCGCCCCCGACGGCAATCCCTTGATCGGGCCGGTGAAGGGCCTGAAGAATTTTTGGGTCGCCTGCGGCGTCATGGCGGGTTTCAGCCAGGGCGGCGGCGTCGGCCTGGCGCTCGCCAATTGGATGATCGAGGGCGATCCCGGCCACGACGTCTGGGGCATGGACGTCGCGCGCTTCGGCGACTGGGCGACCATGGCCTACACCAACGTCAAGGTGCGCGAGAACTATTCGCGCCGCTTCCGCATCCGCTTCCCCAACGAGGAATTGCCGGCGGGCCGGCCTTTGCGCACCACGCCGATCTACGATCGGCTGGTGGCGGAAAACGCCGTGTTCGGCGAATATTGCAGCCTCGAAAATCCGCTGTGGTTCGCGCCCAAGGGCATGGCGCCGCGCGAGGACGCGACGTTCCGCCGCTCCAACGCCTTCGAGCATGTCGGGCGCGAGTGCCGCGCCGTGCGCGCTGGAGTCGGCATGACCGAAATCGCCAATTATGGAAAGATCGAGGTCGAGGGGCCGCGCGCCGCCGAATTCCTCAGCGCCGTGATGGCCAACAAGCTGCCGCCGGTCGGGCGCCTGGCGCTGTCGCCGATGCTCAACGAGGGCGGCCGGTTGATCGGCGACTTCACCATCGGCCGATACGCCGAGGACAAGTTCCTGCTCGTCTGCTCCTACGCCGCCGAAGGCTATTACCTCAGATGGTTCGAGCGTCATGCGCCGGCGAGCGGCGTTGTCTGCCGCGCCGCGTCGATGGATTATCCCGGTCTGTCGATCGCCGGCCCGAAGGCGCGCGAGCTCATGCAGAAGCTGACGCGCGAGGACGTCTCGAACGAGAAACTCCCCTTCCTATCGTTCCGCAAGATGGACGTCGGCATGATCCCGGCGTTGGTCGGCCGCGTCAGCTTCACCGGCGAACTCGGCTACGAAATCTGGGTGCGCCCCGAGTATCAGCGCGCGCTCTACGATCTGCTGCTGAACGCCGGCGAGCCGCTGGGCCTGACCCAGTTCGGCATGCGCGCGCTGCTGTGCCTGCGTCTCGAAAAGAGCTTCGGCACCTGGGCGCGCGAGTACCGGCCGATCTACGGCCCCTACGAGGCGGGGCTCGGCCGTTTCGTCGATCTCAAGAAGAACGACTTCATCGGCCGCGCGGCGGCCCTACGCGAGAAGGAGGGCGGCGGCAAGCTGCGCCTGCAGACCTTCGCCATCGAGGCGGTCGACGCCGACGCGATCGGCGATGAGCCGATCTGGCGCGACGGCAAGGTCATCGGCTGGGTCACCTCGGGCGGCTACGGCCATTGCGTCGGACAATCGCTGGCGATGGGCTACATCGAGAAGGAGCTGGCGGGCGCCGATTCGGGGTTTGAGATCGAGATCATCGGCGAACGTCGCCCGGCCAAACGGCTCGATGCGCCCGCCTACGACCCGGCGGGCCTGAAGATGCGCGGGTAGGGCGGGCAAGGCTCGGGCCCGCGTCGCTCCCGCGAGGCGTTCGACGCCGCCTCGCGGGGGGGGGAGCGAATTCTCGGGACGTCAGGCGGCCCCGGTGTGCGCGGCTTCGCGGGCGATCTGGTCGATGTCGGCGCGATCGATGCCGATGTCGTGCAGTTCGCGGTCGCTATAGGACGAGAGTTCCTGAACGACCAGCCAGTACACGCGCCGCTCGCGGAAAAATCGCCGAATGTAGGAAAAGCTCATGGCAGTCTCCATCTCGTTACAAGCCGTCGAAGGGGCGGTGTGACCTTTTCGCCGGCGCGAATCTCTTGAGCGTTCCTTCTCCACGACACCGCAAACATAGTTTGTTGCGCCGCAAAAGTCAATGCTGCGATGCGATAATGTATGCGACTGTCGCATGACCAGAGCGCGGCAAAAGCGTGGCGATCGACAATATAGCGCGCGAATCGAGATGATTATGCGCGAGTGCGACGGATAGTGCGTGTATGCGTCGCCAAAGTATGCGAATTACGCATAGCTGGTATCGCGATCCGGCGATCGGCCGCCGCGCCGGCTTCATCGGCGCGCGACTCGCCCCTCGGGCTTTCGACTTGACGGCGGCGGGATTGCCGCGGCGGCGTTACGAAACGACAGCGCTAGGTTGGGCTTCTCTGCGAGGGCGCCGCCGCGCGCCAGGGATACGGCGCCGCCCGCGGCCGGCCGCAGCGGCGCCGAGCGCGATCGCCGCCCTCAGACGCCGTAGACGATCGTTCCCTGCGCGCACCACCGGGCGAGCGCCTCGCGCGCCGCGAAGCCGTCGTAAATGTCGTTGTGGGAGACGGCCTCCAGCGTTTCGACCGCCTGCGCCTCGGCGATGCGCAGGCAGGCCGTCGCCGCCTCGCGACGGACGGTCGGATTGTCGCTGGAAAAAAGCGGCAGCAGCCTCGGCAGCAGACCGCGCGCCTTCAATTGCCGCATGATGTCCCAGACTTCGCCGACGATGCGGTTCTGCACGTCCTTGTCGTCGTCGTTTTCGATGTAGTCGAGCAAATTGGCCCCCCTTTCGCGCGACCCGGCGTCCTCGAAGCGGGCGACGAGCTCGTCGTCGGACATTTCCGCCAAGGTCGGCCGCTCCGGCGGCGCTTGGCGCGCGCGTCGCTGCAACGCGAGGACTTCGCGCGTCGGCAGCATCGCCTGGAACCCCTTCGACGCGGCGTTGGCCAATTCGGGCGAGAGTCCGCCCAGGTAAGCCGCGGCCGTCGCGCGGATGTCGGGGTCGTCGTCCTCCAACATCCGCTCCACCCCGGCGATCGGCCGACGCGGGTAGAGAGCGTTGCTCGTCGCCCAGAGCTGCTCGGCGGCCGGTTTGCGCGCTTCGATGTCGGTGTCCAGCTTCGGCGCGTGAGGATCGCGCAAGTATTGCAGCCTGGCCAACTGCGACCTTCCGAGTCGGAACCGTTTCGCCGCGTCGACGAACATTTCGAGCAGGCGGTCGGTGGTCAACGCGTCATAGTCTTCCGCACTCATTGCAATACTCCGAACTTGCGCAGCGTCGCCAGGGCGTCTGCATATTGGGCCTCGTAACTCATCTCGCTGACGACCTGTCGCCGCAGCCGGCCGCTCGGGTCGGTTGGATCCGTGCTGTTGTAGTAGGCGGTGATCAGCTGGTGTGTGACGCGCGGGATCCAAACGGTGTTGCTCGGCGCGTCGATCACGTCCCAGCCGAATTTCTCGACGGCGATTTCGGCCGGCGATTTCGCGACGTTGCTCGAGTTCTGTTGGACCAAGTGATGCTCGTCGTAACCTTGGACGTTTTCCGTCGGCTCCGTTTGGAGCTCGGCGAGCGTCTTGGGTGGGTCGGCGGCCGCCTGCGCCTCGACGAGGGCGCGCAGCGACGCCTGATTCATCCCGCCGGGGGTGGCGACCAGCGAGAGCTTCAGTTCCGCGATGGCCGTGGCGATAGCGTCTTTGAACTTATCGGCCGCCCAGTCGACGAGGCCTCCCATCTGGATGATCGGGAATGCCTCCGCCTTGAGAAAAGCGCGCAATTCCCGCAAAATTCCGCGCGGCGAGTTGCCCGGCTTCGGCGGCTCGGGTTTTGGCTCGCCCTGGGGCGCCGGCTCGGGGCCGGGCTCGCCCTTGGGCGGCGGCGCGGGTTCGGCGTCGATCGTCGCCAGCGGCCTGTGCTCGTCGACGATCGGCGCGAACCCGCCCGCATCGGGCGGCGAGTCGGTCATCGTCGCCTTCGGCCCGGCGTCGTTCACGGCCACCAGCACGGGCGCGTCGTCCTTGGGCGCGAACCAGCCGGGATTGGGCGGCTCGCCGGTTCGCGGATGCTTCGAGGAATCCCAGTCCGCCTTGAGGAGGCCGCTCTCGATCAACTGCTCGGCGAGTTCCGCGGAGCCGCGCGCCGCGTCGCCCTTGGCGAGTGAGGGTGGGTCCGGAAATCGCAACAGCAGGGCGGAAATCTGCGCCAGCGCCAGGTCGCCGCGCTCCAGCGCGCGTGCGACGCCGGCCAATCCGCTGCGCTTGGCGCCGGCGTCGACCGGAAATCCATAGCGCGCGCCGAGATCGCGATTCTGGTCGTCAAGGGGACGCGCGGCCCAGGCGTGACCGCCGCCGGGCCTCGGCGAGCGCGCCAGCATCGGCGCGCCGCCGACGAACAGCCGGTTCTCGTCGCAGCGCACGCCCTCGTCGCTCAGGCGGAAGAAACGCAGCAAGGGAAATGCGCCCATCTCGATCGCCCCGTTCGAATGGAGACGCTGATAAGAGAACATATAAAGAACATTCCGTCAACACAATGTGCATTGTCGGCGTCGTTTTCGCGGCCGAGCGTTCGACGCGCTGGGAAAAACGCTCCATGCAGGGGAAGGGCGGCCCATTTTCGGTTTGACAGCGCGGGCGTTGCGCCCTAGTTGAGCGGCGACGGGCGCGCCCTCGACTGGGGGCGCGTTCGTCGTTTGACGCACCCGTGGCCCAGCCTAGCTCGGCGAAAGCCTGTCGGCGCGGAGTTTTCTCGTTTTCGAGAAGGCTCGGCGCAGAGGAGGGCGCGTTCCCTGACCTTTCGAACCAGAGGAACCGCGATGACGAAGCGCGCAGAAGCCAAGTACAAGATCGATCGCCGCATGGGCGAGAACATCTGGGGCCGTCCCAAAAGCCCGTTCAACAAGCGCGAATACGGCCCCGGCCAGCACGGCCAGCGCCGCAAGGGCAAGGCCACCGATTTCGGCACCCAGCTCAAGGCCAAGCAGAAGGTCAAGGGCTATTACGGCAACATCTCGGAGCGGCAGTTCCACAAATATTATGAGGAAGCGCTGCGCATGAAGGGCGATTCGAGCGCCAACCTGATCGGCCTGTTGGAGCGCCGGCTCGACGCGCTCGTCTACCGCGCCAAATTCGTGCCCACCGTGTTCGCCGCGCGCCAGTTCGTCAACCACGGCCATCTGAAGGTCAACGGCCGGCGTGTCAACATCCCCTCCTACCAGGTCAAGGTCGGCGACCTCGTCGAGATCAAGGAATCCTCGCGCCAGTTGGCGCTGGTGATGGAGGCGGCGGGCCTGGCCGAGCGCGACGTTCCCGATTACATCGAAGTCGATCACGCCAAGGGCACGGCCAAGATGACGCGCATCCCCGGCCTTACGGAAGTGCCCTATCCCACCCACATGGAGCCGAACCTGGTCATCGAATTCTATTCGCGCTGAGCTTAAGCGAACCGGTTCGGGACTTTGCGGGAGCCGCCTCGTCGAGGCGGCTCTTTATAGTCGGCGCGGACGCGCTCAGGCGAGATCGACCTCGGCCAGCGCCTCGGCCTGCCTTCGCGCCACCGCGGCGAGGTCGAAGCCCTCGATGGTCTCTTCGAACAGCCGATGAAAATTCATCGCCGCGCCCAGGCGCAGGAACGCGCCGCCGAGGCCGACCGCGGCGCGGTCGAGGAAGACGAATTCGCGCGGCACCATCAGGCCGCCGCCCTCGGCCTTCAGCGCCCGGATGACCGAGGAGAGCTCGCGCCGGCCGTATTCGCCGGGCTTGACCCCGTCGGCGATGGTGCGCACGCGGTCGTCGATCAGCGGCCCGTAGATGAAGCGCGACCAGATGTTCAGCGCCGCGATGGTTGTGCGCGACAGATCGGAAAAGCCCCAGATTTGGTAGGCGTGGACGATGCGCGCCTCGTCGCCGCCGGCGAGCCCGCGATAGAGTTCGACGACGCCGCCGACGAACTCGGCGGGAAAAATGCGCACGCAGCCGTAGTCGTAGAGGTTGACCGCCTCGATCGTCTGCGCCTCGCCCTTTCCCGCCGCGACGACGGAATAATTGCCGAGGTGCGGATCGCCGTGAATGACCCCGAAGCGCAGGAACGGCCGCCACCACGCGTCGAACAGGGAGAGCGCAATGGCGTTGCGCGCTTCGGCGCCCGCGCGCTCGAATTCGACCAGCGGCGCGCCGTCGAGCCACTCCTGCGTCAGCAGGCGCCGCGTCGAAAGCTCGCCGAACACTTTGGGCACGCGCACCCGCGGGCGGTCTTGCAGCATCAGCGCGTAGAGGCGCGCCAGCTTGGCCTCGTGCACGTAGTCGAGCTCCTCGCGAATGCGCGCGCCGATCTCGCGCGCCACTTCGCGCGTGTCGATCGCCCCCCCCATTCGCCGATGGAGCGAGAACAGAAGATCGAGCTGCACGAGATCGACTTCGACCGCCGAGGCCATGTCGGGATATTGCAGTTTGCAGGCGAGCTTCTCGCCGGAAAGGCTGGCGGCGCGGTGCACCTGGCCGAGCGAGGCGGCGGCGGCCGGGGCGAGGTCGAATTCTGAAAAGCGCGCGCGCCAGTTCGCGCCGAGCTCGGCCTGCATGCGGCGGCGCACGAAGGCGGCGCCCATCGGCGGCGCCTGCGTTTGCAGCCTCATCATCTCGCCGGCGTAATCGGCCGGCAGCGCATCGGGGATCGTCGCCATCATCTGCGCGACCTTCATCATCGGCCCCTTGAGCGAGCCGAGCGCCTCGCTCAAGGCGCGCGCGTTGCCGCCGCGCTCGCGCCCCATGAGACGGCTCGCCCCGACCCGCGCCGCGAACGCGCCGGCGTTGACGCCGAGATTGGCGTAACGCCGCGCGCGGGCGGAAAATCGGTCGCCTTCGTCGTCACGGGTCATCAAGAAGATCTCCGATTTCTTGCGCTCATCGCCGCGCGCCGAGGGCCTCCGCGCCGCTTCGTCCGAGCGTCGACAACGTGGGCGAGGTCTGCGCTCATGGCTTCGGCGCGCCCGGCATTGACGCGGGATCGCGCGCGGCATGGCGCACGGCGTGAACGATGATCTCGTCTTCGGCCGCTTCGTAGAAAACGAGATAGGGGTAAAGCGGGATCGCCAAGCGCCGGATGTCGGGGTCGTCGGTGCGTGCGCCGATCATGGAGTGAAGCAACAAAAGGTCTAGGGAAGCCTGGATTCTCGATCGAACGCGTTTGGCCCCTTGCGGCGTGTGGGCGGCGACATATTCGAGAATCGCGTCGAGATCGGCAAGCGCCGGACGTGTGTAACGGACTTTCACAGTCCGTGTTTCGCCCAGACGGCGCGCACCTCGTCGTCGCCGGCAAATTCCCCGCGCGCGGCCGCCGCCTTTGAGCTTGCAATCGCCGCGCGCTCGGCGCCGGTCAGAGCGACCCGCGCCTCGTCGTCGCCGGCGAGTTGCAACAGAAGGCGCGCGATCTCGTCCTGCGCCTCCTGAGGAAGATCGCGGACCGCCTGTACGGCGCGTTCGAGCAAATCGGCCATGTCATTACAATACGCCTTTCGACGCCGCGAAGGAAGCGGGGAGCCGTGCTTCCATCCGGCTTGTCGATCGAGCGCGAGGAAGCGGGGCCCCCTCGCTGCCTATTTGCTCGCTCCGTGCTCGCCAAGCAAACGCGACCTCCGGCTCGGGCCGCCATTTTTCCGGTGCAGGCGATTGCCAAGCGCAACCCTCCCGTTCACCTTGCCGGCCGGACCGCGGGTGTGGGCGGGCGCGCCGCCCGGCGTCTATCACGGGGAGGCGTTCATGTCAGAGGCCGTCAAGCGCGCGGCGATCGTCGAAGACTGCGTCGCCGAGGCGGATTTCATCCAGGAGAACGCGCCCGAGCGCGAGGCGATGAAGCAGGACCTGCTCGCCCAGATCGACGCGGCCGCCAAGCCGGGCGCGATCGTCGCCTCCTCGACCTCCGGCCTTCTGCCGACCGTGCTGGCCAGGAAGATGCGGCGCCCCGAGCGGCTCGTCGTCGGCCATCCCTTCAACCCCGCCTATCTCCTGCCGCTGGTCGAGATCGTCGGCGGCCGGCAGACCTCGCCGGCCTCGATCGAGGCGGCCAAGGCGTTCTACAAGTCCTTGGGGATGCGCCCGCTGCCGCTGCGCGAGGAGATCGAGGGCTTTGTCGCCGACCCCCTGATGGGAACGTTCCGGACTTTCCATCTGGCCGGCGGCGAGGGCGGCATGCGGCACATGCTGCGCCAGTTCGGCCCGGCGCTGAAACTGCTGTGGACGAAGCTCGTCGCGCCCGAGCTCACCGACGAGCTGATCGACAAGGTCGCCGACGGCTGCGAGGATCAGGCGGCGGGGCGCTCGATCAAGGCGCTGAAGGCGCGGCGCGACGATTTCCTTGTCGATCTTCTCGCCTTGGTGCAGAAATACCGGCCGGAAGCCGAGGGGCGCGCCGGGCGGCTGTGAGCGGGGAGAAGGCGTCATGCATCGCGGCGAAGCTCTGGTCCTCTACGAGGCCGAAGTCGCGGCCGACTGGGTCGACTATAACGGCCACATGAACGACGCGGCCTACGCCCTGGTGTTCAGCCGCGCGGTCGACGCGCTGATGGACCGCGTCGGCCTCGACGCCGCCGCGCGCAAGGCAAGCCGGCGCACGCTCTATACGCTGCAGATGATGCTGCACTATTTCAAGGAGGCGAGCGAAGGCCAGGCCCTGCTGGTGCGCTGCCACCTCCTCGAGCACGACGACAAACGCATGCGCGTCTGGCTCGACATGAAGGCGGGACGGGAGGGCGCAAGTCTCGCCGCCAGCGAGCAATTGCTGCTTTCGGTCGAACAGGGCGCGGACGGCCCGCGCGCCGCGCCCTGGCGCGCTGAAACCATGGCCGCGCTCGACGCCCTCGCCAACGCCCAGCGCGGCCTCGAACATCCGCCGCTGGCGGGGCAGGGGGTGGCGCTGAAGCGGAGGTAGATGCGGCCCGACGACAGCGACCGCCCCTTCCCCCCTTGCGGGGGAAGGTGGACGCGCGAAGCGCGGCCGGATGAGGGGGATCGCGCGTGCAGCGCGATGGCTTCGACGAGAGCCGGTCTCTTTCCAACGTGCCGCGAAACCGTTGATCGCCATTGCGGTTACGCCGCATTTTGAACACACGGAACCGCCGCGCTTCGCGCGCCCCCTCATCCGTCATCGCTGACGCGATGACACCTTCCCCCGCAAGGGGGGAAGGGGCGCCCCCTCACCGCCCCGTCCACTTCGGCTTGCGCTTCTGCGCGAACGCCGCCAATCCCTCCTTCGCGTCCTCGGTCATCGCCAGCAGCGGCAACTGCCCCTCCATGAAGGCGAGGCTCTCTTCGAGGGTCATCGAGCGAATCGCGCGCAGCGCGTATTTGCCGCGGCGGATGGCGGTCGGCGACTTGTCGGCGATGCGCGCGATCAACCAATCGACTTTTGCGTCGAGCTCGGCGGCGGGGACGACGTGGTTGACGAGCCCCGCCTCGCGGGCCGCGTTCGCATCGAAGCTTTCGCCTGATATCGCCCATTCCGCAATCAACCGGGGCGGCGCGATTTGTTGCAAGAGCGCCAACACCTGCATCGGGAACAGCCCGATCTTGACCTCGGGCAGGCCGAAGACCGCGTCGGCGCTGGCGACCGCCATGTCGGTCATGGCGAGCAGCCCCATGCCGCCGGCCATGCAGGCGCCGTTGACGCGCGCGATGGACGGCTTGGCGGCGCTCAGCGCAAGGCGCAGCAGGTCGGCAAAATCGCCGCTCGGGCGCGAGAAGTCGAAGGCGAAGGAGGCGCCCGCCTGCAGGTCGGCGCCGGCGCAGAACGCCCTGTCGCCGGCGCCGGTGACGACGATCACGCGCACGTCCGCGTCGGCCTCGGCGGCGCGGTAGCCCTCGATGACGCCCGCGATCACGTCGGCGTTCAGCGCATTGCGCCGCTCCGGCCGGTCGATCACGATCCAAAGCGCCGCGCCGCGCTTCTCGAGTCGAACGTCCGAAGTCTTGGGCATGGCTTGGCTCGCTATGGCGTGGCGGCGGTCGGCGGTTCGATCTCGGCGAGGATGGCGCCGGCCGCCGCCTGGTCCCCCTCGGCCACATGCAGCGCGGCGACGACCCCGGCCGCCGGCGCGCCGTGGACGTGCTCCATCTTCATCGCTTCGAGCGCGACGAGCGGCTGGCCGAGCGCGACGCTGTCGCCGAGCTTGGCCAGCACCGCGACGACGCGGCCGTTCATCGCCGCGCGCAGCTTGCCGTCTCCGCCGGCGGCGCTCGCCCGCAACGGCCGCGCCAGCGTCGCGTCGCGACACTCGAACGCGACGCCGCCGCACTGCCAGAACAGCCGGTCGCCGTCGCGCAGGTGCGTCGCGCTGCGCGCCGCGTCGCCGAGGCGAAAGCGCAGCCCCTCGTCGTCGAACGCCTCGACCTCGATCGAGAATTCGTCGCCCGCGCAGCGAAGCGCGTAGGCGCCGTCGCGCCGGCGGAAAATCTCGACCTCATGGACGCGCCCGCCGACGTCGACGCGCATCGGCGCCGCGTAGGGCGGCGCGAGCGCGCGACCCTTCGTCCACCGCCGCGCGCGACCCCCGGTGAGGAAGAGCAGCAGCGCGGCGAGCGCGGCGGGCGGGACGAGGCCGTCGTCGGCGCGCGCCAGCAGCTCCTCGCGGCGTCGCTCGAGAAAAGCGGTGGTGACTTCGCCGGCGACGAAATCGCGATGGCGGAGGCAGGCGGCGAGAAAGGTCCGGTTGGTGGCGACGCCGAAGGCGATCGTCTCGTCGAGCCCGTGCGCCAATCTGCGCGCCGCCTCCTCGCGCGTCGCGCCGTGGCTGACGATCTTGGCGATCATCGAATCGTAGAAAGGGGGAATCTCGTCGCCCGAGCGCAGCGCGCTTTCGACGCGCAGCCCCTCGGGCGGGCGCCAGCGCAGCATCCGGCCCGATTGCGGCAGAAAGCCGTGCGCCGCGTCCTCCGCGCACAGGCGCGCCTCGATCGCGTGGCCGCAGAAGCGGACATCCTCCTGCCGCAACGCCAGCCTCTCGCCGGCGGCGACGCGCAATTGCAGCTCGACGAGATCGAGGCCGGTGACGGCTTCGGTCACGGGATGCTCGACCTGCAAGCGCGTATTCATTTCCAGAAAATAGAACGCGCCGTTCGAATCGAGCAGGAATTCGAGCGTGCCCGCGCCCTGGTAGCCGATCGTCTTGACGGCGGCGACGGCGAGCGCGCCCATGCGGGCGCGAAGCGCGCTCGACACGGCCGGGGAGGGCGCTTCCTCGATCAGCTTCTGGTGGCGGCGCTGGGTCGAGCAGTCGCGCTCGCCGAGATGAATCGCTTCGCCCCAGCGGTCGGCGACGACCTGGATCTCGATATGGCGCGGCGCTTCGATCGTGCGTTCCAGCAGCACCGTCGCGTCGCCGAACGCGCTCTGCGCTTCCGAACGCGCGGCGCGCAGCAGGCCGGCGAATGAGGCCTCGTCCGGGGCGAGGCGCATGCCGCGCCCGCCGCCGCCCGCGGCCGCCTTGATCATCACGGGAAAGCCGATTTCGCGCGCCGCGGCCGCCAGCGCCGCCTCGCTCTGGTCGCCGTCCCAGCCGGGAACGCAAGGCACCCCCGCCGCGCGCATCAGCGCCTTGGCTTGGCGCTTGTCGCCCATGGCGCGGATCGCGGCGGCCGAAGGTCCGATGAAGACGAGCCCGGCCGCCTCGCAAGCCGCGGCGAAGGCGGCGCTTTCGGCGAGAAAGCCATAGCCGGGATGGATCGCGTCGGCGCCGCTCGCCTTGGCGGCGGCGAGGATTTTGTCGATCCTGAGATAGGATTGCGCCGGCGCCGATCCGCCGATCGCCACCGACTCGTCCGCTTCGCGCGCGTGGGCCGAGTCGGCGTCGGCGTCGGAATGGACCGCGACGACGCCGTAGCCGAGCCGCCGCGCGGTCCGCATGATCCGCAGCGCGATCTCGCCGCGATTGGCGACGAGAATTTTGCGAAACGGCGTGAGTTTCTTTGCCCCGGCGACGCTCATGGCCGGGCCACCGAGAATTGCATCGGCTGCGGCGCGCGCCGTTCCGCCTCGCGGCAGATCGCCAGCGTCTCAGCCAGGACCGCGCGGGTGTCGCGCGGGTCGATGACGCCGTCGTCGAGCAGGCGCGCGCTGGTGGCGAAGGCGTCGCTCTGGGCGTCGAACACCGCCGAGATCTCCGCCTTCATCTTGTCGCGCCGGTCCTTGTCGAGCGTCCCGCCGCGCCGCGCCGCGGCGGCCTCGGCGACGATCGCCATCGTCTCGGCCGCCTGCTCGGCGCCCATCACCGCCGTCTTGGCGTTCGGCCAGGAGAAGCAGAAGCGCGGGTGGAAGCCGCGCCCGCACATGCCGTAGTTGCCGGCGCCGAACGAGGCGCCGCAATAGAGCGTGATCTGCGGCACGCCGGCGCTCGCCACCGCCTGGATCATCTTCGAGCCGTGCTTGATCATGCCTCCCTGCTCGGCGGCCCGCCCGACGATGTAGCCGGTGGTGTTGTTGAGGTAGAGGATGGGCGTGCGCGTCTGGCGGCAGGCCTGAATGAAATGCGTCGCCTTGTTGGCGCCGTCGGGATCGAGCGGCCCGTTGTTGGTGACGACGCCGACGCCGAAGCCTTCGATCGCGGCGCGGCCGCAGACCGTCGCCGGCCCGTAGTTCTCGGAAAATTCGGTGAAGTCGGAGCCGTCGACGATGCGCGCGACGACCTGCCGCATGTCGACCGGGCGCTTGGTGTCGGTCGGCATGACGCCGACGAGCTCCTCGGCGTCGTAGCGCGGCGGGCGATGGTCGCTGAGGCCGTCGGGCCTGTCCCAGCCGAGGCCGGCGACGATCTCACGCGCGATGCGCAGCGCGTCGCGGTCGTCTTCGGCGAGATAATCGCCGAGGCCGGAAACGTGCGTATGCATCTCGGCGCCGCCGAGTTCCTCCTCCTCGGCGATTTCGCCGGTCGCCGCCTTCAAGAGCGGCGGCCCGGCGAGAAACGCGCGGGTGCGCCCGCGCACCATCACGATATAGTCGGAGAGGCCGGTCTGATAGGCGCCGCCGGCGGTCGAGGAGCCGTGCGTCACCGTGACGACGGGCAGGCCGGCGGCGGACAGCAGCGCGAGATTACGGAAGAGGCTGCCGCCGCGGATGAAGTCCTCGACGCGATAGCGCAGCAGGTTGGCGCCGGCGCTCTCGACGAGCTGGACATAGGGCAGCTTGTTTTCGAGGGCGATTTCCTGCGCGCGCAGCGCCTTATCGAGGCCCATCGGCTGCAACGCGCCGGCGTCGATTCCCGCGTCGTTGGCGGCAATGAGGCAGCGCACGCCTGAGACGAAGCCGACGCCGACGATGAGGCCGCCGCCGGGAATGCTGCGTTCGGCGTCGGCGACGTCGAAGCCGAACCCGGCGAGCGTCGAGAGCTCGAGGAACGGCGCGTCGGGGTCGAGCAATAGCGCCACGCGCTCGCGCGGCAGCAGTTGCCCGCGCTTGTGGAAGCGCTCCTTGGCCGACGCCGAGGCGGCGCGCGCGCGCCCCTCCAGGACGCGCAGGCGGTCGATCAAGGCCAGCATATGGGCGCGATTGGCCTGGAACGCGGCGCTCGACGGCGCGATCGTGCTTTCGATGACGGCCATGATCGGCTTTCGCTAAGGCGCCTGTCAGGCGGTGAACGTGTCGGCGAAACGCTGGCGCAGCTCGACCTTGCGCAGCTTGCCAGTCGCGGTCTGCGGCATGTCTTCGAGAATGCGCACCAGCTTGGGCGCCTGGAAGCCCGCCAGGCGTTCGCGGCAATAATCCGCCATCTCCGCTTCGCTGACCGTCGCCCCCGGCTTCAGCTTGACGAAGGCGGCGACCGCCTCGCCCCATTGGGGATGCGGCAGGCCGACCACCGCGGCGTTGAGCACGGCCGGGTGGGCGAGCAGGGTCTCCTCGATCTTCACCGAGGCGACGTTCTCGCCGCCCGACTTGATCATGTCCTTCTTGCGGTCGATGAATAGGATCTCGCCGCTCTCGTCGATCAGCGCGAGATCGCCGGTGTGGTGCCAGCCGAACTTGCGCGAGGCGGCGGTCGACTCGGGGTCCTTGTAATAGCCCATCATGACATTGGGGCCGCGGTGCACCAGTTCGCCGACCGCGCCGCGCGGCAGCAGTCGGCCGTCGTCGTCCATGATCGCGCTTTCGTCGACGATCGCCGATTCTCCCCAGTAGTTGCCGAAGCGCTCGAGCTGGCGCTCGGGCCGCGACAGCGTCGTGGCCGGGTACATCTCGGTCTGACCGCTGGCGAGGGTGAAATTGGGACAGAATTCGGCGATCGCGCGCTCCAGCAGCGGCCGCCCCATCGGCGCCATCGCGTAGATGCAGGTGCGCAGCGAGGAAAAATCGAAATCCTGGCGCCGGGGATGGTCGAGCAGCGCCTGGTACATCAGGGGCAGTCCGATGAAGAAGCTCAGGCGTTCGCGCTGGATCGTCTCCATCGCCTTGAGCGGATCGAAGCCGCGCATCAACGCCATTCTTCCGCCGACGGCGAGAAAGCCCAGCATCAGCACGTGGCCGGCGCAGTGGAAGATCGGCATCTGGCCGCTGATCGCGTCGCGATGGGTGAGGCTCAGCTCGATCGCGGTGCTCATCGCCGCCATCGTCACCGCGACATGGCAGTGCATCGCGCCCTTGGGGCGCGAGGTCGTGCCGCTTGTGTAGATGATCATCGCCAGATCGCGATCGTCGATCGCGACGTCGGGCTCGGCGTCGCTCTGGCCCTGGAGAAACGCGTTGAACTCCGTCAGTCCGGCAGCCGCCGACTGTCCCGCGAGGTCGACGGCGACGAGGTCGAGGCCGCGCCTGG
The DNA here is from genome assembly GCA_050010035.1 of Roseiarcus sp. GTDB lineage: Bacteria > Pseudomonadota > Alphaproteobacteria > Rhizobiales > Beijerinckiaceae > Roseiarcus. The sequence goes on along the minus strand of JBEKLU010000075.1, from coordinate 3,351 downwards.
CGAGCGCCGCGCGGCGCTCCGGTTGCACGTAGAGATAGTCGTCGATCAGCGCGAACCGCACGCCGGCGTGATCGAGGATGTAGTCCATGTCGGCGGGGCCGAGCAGCGTGTTGACCGGCGTCCACACCAGGCCGGCGCGATGCAGTCCGAACAGGCCTTTGACCATGGGAATCGAGTTGTTGCAGATCGTCGCGACCTTGTCGCCCGGCTTCAGGCCGCGCGCCAGAAGCGCGTTGGCGAAGCGATTCGCGTCGCGGTCGAGCTCGGCGAACGTCGCGCGCCGATCGCCGTCGGTGAGGCCGACGCGGTCGGGATAGCGCCGCGCGGCGCGCGTGAGGAGGTCGCCGAGCGCGACCCGCCCGATGCGCCCTGGACCGGCGACGCCGCCCGTCGCGTTGAGATCCGTCATGGCTTCCTCCCCGTTCGTCTCGCGCCGCCCGCTCAAGCGGCGGCCCCCGCGGGCCGCAGATGAAAAATTTGCCTGGCCTCGGCGGGATTGGCGATGTCGCGACCGACCTCGCGCGCCAACCTGACGAGCGCCGCGACCAGGCGGCCGTTCGACGCCGCCTTGGCGCCGTCGGGCAGATAGAACGTGTCTTCGAAGCCGGTGCGCAAATGGCCGCCGAGTTGCGCGGCGCGCCGATGCAGCGGCCAGACTTCGGCGCGGCCGATCGCGGTGACCTGCCAGACCGCCTCGGGCTCCTTCAGCTTGAGGAGAATGGGCAGCAGGTCCGGATCGGCGGGCATGCCCGAGGCGACGCCCATGACGAAATTATAGTCGATGAGGCCGGAGATCATGCCGACCTGGCGAAACATGGCGACGCTGCGCACGATGCCGACGTCGAAACATTCGAATTCGGGAAGCGCCCCCGCCGCCTCGATCGCGTCGAGGTAGTCCTGAATCTTCTCCACCCGGTTGTCGAACAGCATCGGCGGCCAGGCCCAGGCGCCGTCGGCCTTGACCTTGAGATAGTTCAACGACCCGGCGTTGCAGGCCGCCATCTCGGGGCGCGTCTGGCGCAGGCATTCGAGCACTGGCGCGTAGTCGGGCCCGGCGACGCCGGAGGTGTGGTTGATGATCACGCCGGGACAGGCTTGGCGGATCGCCTGCTGGATGTCGCGCGAGACGGAAACGTCCCAGGAGGGCAGGTGGCCCTTGCCGGGCGCCTGCTGGCGCAGATGGATGTGCATGACGCTGGCGCCGGCGTCATAGGCCGCCTTGGCTTCGCGCGCCATTTCCTCGGGCGTGACGGGCACGCGATGCTCTTTCGGATCGGTCAGCACGCCGGTCAGCGCGCAGGTGATCACGACCTTGTCCGATAGATCGCGGTCGTCGCTTTGTTCGATCGACATCGGCGCTCCTCCCCATGTGGCGCGCGAAGCAGGGGCCTCGTCGTTTGAAGCTTCGCCTCCGGTCGGCGAAGGAAACCACGCGGCGGGGCGTTTGTCATCGTCGAAGCGCGGCGGCGGCTGGGAGTGGTGAATAACTGAGGCATGGTTCCAGCCGGGCGGGGTTCAGCGGGCCGAATCAATATTCTCGCGAATGCTCATTTTCCGGGTTTTTCAACGCAATCCCCCCAGTGCGCCCGCCGCGCGCTCCGCCGCCACCGCGCGGCGGGAAGGGCGGCATCTTCAGCTCGTAGGCAAGGCCGAGCTCCTCGAGCGCCCACAGCGCGCGAAACGAGCGCGCGCCGGCGCAATGATAGAGCGTGATCATCGCCGCCTCATTGCCCCATGCCGGGCAGCGTGCCCATGCCCTTGCACAGCACGCCCAGCATCACTTCGTCGGCGCCGCCGCCGATCGAGGCGAGACGGAAATCGCGATAGGCGCGGCTGACCGGTGTTTCGCTCATGAAGCCCATGCCGCCCCAGAATTGCAGGCAGGCGTCGGGCAGTTCGCGCCCGAGCCGTCCGGTCTTGAGCTTGGGATTACGGAGATTACGATTACGGGGACAGGATTATGGGGACAGGATACGAATTGCAGTATTTCGTGATCCGACAGCAGGCGCCAGATTTTCTCGACTGAAGCCGCCCCCTCTCCACCACACACCAAGCCGTCGACCTCATGGAAGCATGAACTTCCGGGATACGGTGATGGGGTGGACGGCGCCCCGAGCGGCATCGATGTGCCATGATGGTCGTTGTCACTATCCATCAGAGGGAAGCCGTCCATGGGCAAGTCTATCAAGAATCTGTCGTCTGTCACGACCGTTGGGGCTTACGGGGGCTTACGGGCGGGATTATCCCCATGAGACAGCTAAGACGAAAAGCCATGCGTGATGTGCATTTAACTTGGGCGGAATGGCGTAAATCGGGAATGATGCGCGATCATAGTCAGCGTTTGCGGCGCGGATGGTCGACGTTCTGGAAGGGTTTATAGCAGCGGAAAAGACTCTCTCGGCTACGCCGGAGTGGTTCGTCCAGGATTCCGAATGGCTAGGGTTCAGCTGCCCGCTCGACGTCGATCACGTGACGATTTCAGGATATCGGATTTGCGGAAAAGCGATGCTGTGTCAGGCGGATCAGCACGTAATTTTGCAAATGGAGAACCACACGCCATCTGGGCGTGGCGGCGCAATAACCCGAATCGAATGGCGTCCGATGAATTATCACAACAATAAAGGGCTCGGGCCGTTGGAATATCGCTTCCGTGAGATTCGATGTTCGCACTTGCACCCCTTCGATTTAAATTGGACGTTGGATGCTAAGGCTGTGCGGCGTGGCCATTTGCCGATCGCATTGCCAATTAATCCTGATCCAGAAAATTTTCGAGAGTTCCTTGCGTTAGTTGGCAGAGAGTTTAGAATCCGCGACATTCAGCGCGTCGGCACCCCGCCGGGGCAGCCCCAATTGATCTGAGGCAGACATGGAAGCCGAGACAAAAGAGAGCTTCCGTAAGCTGATCGAGGATGTCGGGCGTCAGCTCGTAACAATCGATCATGGCGCGGCAGGCTCATTCGTCAAACTTCCCCTTCTCTATCCGAGTGGGGCGAACGTTGTCGTTCGAGTGGAGGGCGGTGCCGATCGGTTTTTCGTGTCCGATGCCGGTTTCGGATATCAGGAAGCCGATATGATGGGGGCATCTCTGATTTATTGCCGCCATGGTCACGCGATCGCCGCAAGCGCTGGCATCAAATTTGACAATCAGTCTTTTTTCTTGATCGAGGCGTCCCGCGATCAAATCCCAGGCGCCGTCGTGACGGTGGGAAATTGCTCGCTCGAGGCGACAGCGCTAGTACACCTCGCCGGAAGTGCTGACTCCGTTTTTTTTGCGATGCAAAGTCGGAGGTGAGTCCGGTTTGCCACAGGTAGGCGAAATCGGATTGGGATTTGGTCTGCGTGCGCGGTTTT
>JBEKLU010000074.1:0-26160 GCA_050010035.1 Roseiarcus sp. | reverse complement strand
TTCTGATAAACTTTCTCACGGACGGTCTCCCCGTTGGTGGCGCTCCGGCGGCCACGTCTTGGCACTTGATGCCGTTAGGGTGGGGCCGTCCACACCATCATCGCTGACGCGATGACACCTTCCCCCGCAAGGGGGGAAGGGGCGCCAAGCGTCACTCCGGCGCCGGCGTCTGTCCGGCCGCCGTCGCGGCCGCGCCGGCCTGGGCGTAGAGGCCTTTGAACATCTCGCGAAGCCAGTCGGCGCTCTGCTGCCCCTCGGAGAACCACGCGCGCATGAAACCCTCCGGCGAGAACTTCGCGGCTTCGGCCATCAGCCGCTTCTCCATTTCCGCGAGCACGGCCGTCTGCATCGGCTGAACGTCGGGAAGGCCCATGAACTGGCGCGCCTCGAGCGGCGTGCAGTCGATATTGATCGTCACTTTCATCGTCGAGCCGTCCTCTCCTCGGCGCCGAGCGACCCGGCGTCGATCGCGAAAATGCGCATTCCTTTCTAGCACTTGCGTGCGCATTGTCACGCCGAGGCGAGCCGGGGTCGGCGCGCGGCTCGGCCGCGACGATCCCACCTTGCCGGAATCGGCCGGCTGTGAGAACGTCGCAAAGGAAGGATAACGAAACGTCGAGGTGAGACATTCAGGAGATCGCGTCCCGATGATTATCGGCGTTCTCAATCAGAAGGGCGGCGTCGGCAAGACGACCGTCGCCATCAATTTGGCCTCGACGCTGGCCAAGAGCGGCTTGCGCATTCTTCTGGTCGACGCGGATCCCCAGGCCAGCGCCATGGCCTGGTCCAGCACGCGGGAGATCGAACCGTTGTTCCCCGTCGTGGGGATGGCGAAACCGAGCCTCCATCGCGACCTTCCCAGGCTCGCCGCGGATTACGACGTCACGATCGTCGACGGCGCGCCGCGCGTCAACGATCTCGGGCGCAGCGCGATCCTGGCCAGCGACCTCGTGCTGATTCCCGTCCAGCCTTCGCCTTACGACGTCTGGGCGGCGGCGGACACGGTGCAATTGTTCCGCGAGGCGCGGCAGATCAAGGAGAGCCTGAGGGCCGCCTTCGTCGTCAACCGCAGGATCGCGCGAACGGCGATCGGCCGCGACGCGGCTGCGGCTCTGGCGCGATTCGACGACATTCCCGTTCTTTCCGCCGCGCTCAGCCAACGAATCATTTACGCCGAGAGCGCCGCCAAGGGGCTTTCCGTGGTCGAAGCCGCTCCGAGCGGCGAGGCCGCGCGGGAAATGGACGATCTGGCCAAGCAGGTTCTCGGCGCGAAGGAGAGGAAAGCGGCATGAGCAAGAAGACGATCGTGTTCAAGATGCCGTCGGCGGATTCGCACGATCGCGACGGCGAAGCGGCCGATTCCGGCGCGCCGCTCGACGAGTCCGCGCCCGCCTTCGCGCGCGCGCCCGAGGCGGCGCAAATCTCGAACGACGCCGAACCGGACCAGTGGGTGCGGCGCAGGAGCCTCAACCTCGCGCCGCCGCCGGGGTTCGCCGTGAAGAAGGGCTTCACGATCGACCTCGCCGCCGAGCGGGATTGGGGGGAGGTCGTCGCGCTCGGCCTGATCGTGCCGCCGATGCTCGGCTGGTTCTGGCTCGCCCACGCGATGGATCGATATCGGCGGATCGTCGCCGGTTGATCGCGGTTCGCCCGCCGGCGACTCCCTTAAAGCCGATCCCCGTCGTCGCTTTTCTCATGGCCGCGGCGAATTTTTGTCGTAATCTCATTCGACGACATCGGCGCGAAGGGAGGAAAGGCTGGAATGGAGCAGGAGCACTGGGACGTGCTGATCGTCGGGGCGGGGCTTTCCGGCGTCGGCGCGGCCTGCCGCTTGCAGAAACATTGCCCGGCGAAGAGCTACGCGATCCTCGAGAGCCGAGACGATCTGGGCGGCACATGGGATCTCTTCCGCTATCCCGGCGTGCGCTCCGATTCCGACATGTTCACGCTCAGCTATTCCTTTCGGCCCTGGACGCACGCCAAGGCGATCGCCGGCGGTCGCGCCATCCTCACCTACATCCGCGACACCGCGCGGCAATACGGCGTCGACGAGAAGATCAGGTTCGGCTGCCGCGTCCGAGCCGCTTCGTGGTCGTCCGCCGACGCTCGCTGGACGCTCGAGGTCGAGCGCGGACCGGAACGGGAGATCGTCCGGCCGACCTGCAATTTCCTCGTGATGTGCGCCGGTTATTACGCCTACGAGGACGGCTATCTGCCCGACTTTCCCGGCGTCGAGCGCTTTCGGGGCCGCATCGTCCATCCGCAAAAATGGACGCAGGACGTCGAATACGCCGGGCGGCGCGTCCTGGTGATCGGCAGCGGCGCGACGGCGGTGACGCTCGTGCCGGAATTGGCCAAGCGCGCCGCTCACGTCGTCATGTTGCAGCGGTCGCCGACCTACATGATCGAGCGGCCGTCGACCGACGGCGTCGCCGACGCCCTGCGCGCCACGCTGCCGCAAAGGGCGGCCTATCGTCTGGCGCGATGGAAAAACATCCTGCTCGGCGCGTATTTCTTCCGATTTTGCCGGCGCAGCCCGCAGAGCGCGAAATGGCTGCTGCTGCGGCGCGTGCGGGACGCGCTCGGGCCCGACTACGACGTCGAAACTCATTTCGCGCCGCGCTACAACCCCTGGGAGCAGCGGCTCTGCTTGGTTCCCGACGGCGATCTGTTCCGCGCGATCAGGAACGGGCGCGCCTCAGTGGTCACCGACCGCATCGCGACGTTCACGGAAAACGGCGTCGCGCTGAGCGGCGGCGGCGAGATCGAAGCGGACCTGGTGGTCGCGGCGACGGGCCTCGTTCTTCAGCCGCTCGGCGGCGTTCGATTGAGCGTCGACGGCGCCGACGTCGATCTCGCCAAGACGATGATCTACAAGGGCGCCATGTTCAGCGACGTCCCCAATCTCGCCTCCGTGTTCGGCTACGCCAACGCCTCCTGGACGCTGAAAGCCGACCTGATCTGCCGATACGTTGCGCGCCTGCTGAATTATATGGACGCGCGGGGCTACCGCCAGTGCGCGCCGCACAACGACGATCCCGGCGTGACGACGTCGCCGCTCGTCGATTTCTCCTCCGGCCTCTACCGACGCGCGCTCGACCGTCTGCCAAAACAGGGGTCGAAATCGCCCTGGCGATGGCGGCAGAATTACGCGCGCGACCTTCTTATGCTGAAGTTCGGCGCGCTCGACGACGTCGCCATGCGATTTTCCAACCCGTCCGCCTCGCTTGCCGCGCCTCGCGACCGGGCGTGCGCGCCGGGCGGAGCGATCTCGGCGGGGTAGGGTGCGCCGCGCAGTCCGAGCGTGGCGAGGCGAAGCGGCGGCTACGCGCCGGGCGCGGCGCTCGGGCCTACCGAATCGTCCTTCAGAAGCGTCGGCCAAGGATAGTCCGAGGCGCGCACCCTGCCGAAAGCGACGTCCACAATGTACTTGGCGATCGCCCGTTCGTTGAAAAGCGACGAATATCGCCGCCAGCCTGCGCGCGCCAGCTTTTGCCGGTAAGAAACATCGGCTTTCAGTCGCGCCGTTTTCTCGATCAATTCGTCGACCGTCGAGAAGAACGCGAATTCATCGTCGCTGAATATATCGCCATAGCCGGTCGCCCGATCGACGAGAACGGCCAGGCCGTTGCCGCAGAATTGCGCCAGCCGGTCGGACGAATAGAGATAGATGTCGTTTCGCCGGCTGACGTTGAGCCCGATCGCGGCGGACTCGAGCGCTCTCTGGTAACGCGCTCCCACCAATGCGGGACGCCCGCGCATTCCCGCGAAGAGCGGCCGCAAGTCCGGAATGGCCCGCTCCAGCCGCTCGAAGAGATCGCCGGGTTTCCACAGCGCGCCGCACACGAACCGCGCATCCGAATCGCTGCCGCATGAGAAGAACAGATCATAGGGCAGAGTCGCGAGTTCGAAATTGCGCCCGCGCTCGATCGAGCTGTCGACGGGGTTCGGCAGGAAACCGATCGTCTTGCCCGGGCGCGCCAGCGGCCTGAGCGCTTCGCCCGCGGTGGATACGAGCGTCGCGTCCACGACGTCGAGCTTGGACTCGATGTGTCGAACGTTCGCGGCGTCGCTCAGCCAATCGACGTTCCATTGCAGGACCCTCATCGAAGGCAAGTCCCGCCTGATTTCGGCGATCGTCCGCGATCGAACGACGTTGGCATGGCCCAACAACAGGAGCTCCGGCTCCATATTGCGGCATAACTTCACGATTTCTCTGTTCGCTGCGCCGACGCCGAATTTTCGATGGCCGAGCCAAGAGCCCGCCCGAGCCAGGTCGCGATCCGATACGCACACGACATGATGGCCGTTGCGGATCAGGCCGTTGGTTATTTTGTACTCGACGCTATGGTGGAATGCGCCGTTCGCTTTGCGACCGAAATTCGCAATATGAAGAATTCTCGCCATGCCTGGGCTTTTTCCCGGTTGCGTCAGAATTTCGGCCGCCCGCCGCCGCGGCGAAGGTCCAAGCTCGTCATCCGCCCGAACCCCTGCGCCGACGGCGAAGCCGCGCTAGAAACGAAAACGCGTTCATAGCCGACCGCAAGTCTTTGGCGAGGCTACAGCCCTAGGGCGGCGAGGTATCGTGGCAGAGCGTCGCACCAGCCGAACTTGCGACGTGCGGCTCTAGCCGCGGCGTCTCCGTATGTCTTGCGCAGAGCCTCGTCGTCAAGAAGCTGAGCGAGCGCCCTGCAAACGTCATTGTCATCGTCGCCGTGGCAGATGAGGCCCGTTTCCTTGTCGGCGACGGCGTCGCGAGCGCCGCCTTCGTCGCCGGCGACCGACGGAGCGCCGTACCAGCCTGCCTCGACATAGGCAATTCCGAACCCTTCGACGGAATTGCCCACCCGTCGGGTGGGCATGGCGAAGACATCGCTGCGCGTGAGCAGCGCCGCCTTCACGGCGTCGTCGACCCGACCGAGGAAGACGACGGCGTCGGCGACGCCGGACCGAGCGGCCAAGAGCCGCAATCGCTCCGCGTCCGGGCCCGCGCCGGCGACGAGATAGACGAGGCCGGGATGCCGCGCGCGCAAAGCAGGCAAGGAGCACAACACCGCATCGACGCCTTTGCGCGGCTCCAGCCGCGCAAGCGTGGAAAGCACCGGCGCGCGGCCGGCGACGATCGCGTCGATTTGCGCCAGAGCGTCCGGCCGGGCCGCCGGCTGCGCCGCTATCGGCGGGTTGACGACGATGATTTGCGCTTCGACGCCATGGAGGAAGGGTTCGACGAGTTCGGCCGCATAGCGCGAACTCGCGATGATCGCCGTACAGCGTCGCAACGCGGCGTTGATGCGCGCGCTCTTCAGCGGGGCGGCGTCGACGGGAAACTCCATGCCGTGCGCGAGCGCCGCGATGGGGCCGACGGAGGCGGGCACGGCGGAGACGCTTTTCCATGAATCGGCGAAAACGCCGGCCACGCCGGCCCGTTGCGCCGCTCGCGCGATGGCGTGGCGTTTCATCGCCCGCCGCAACGGGCGCCAGAAGCCGAAGCGATGAATCGGATAAGGGCGTCGCAGCTCCGCCGTTCCGTGGGCGCGCACATGATCGGCGAAGACCTCGACAACCTTGCCGCGCCGCGACAATTCATCCGCCAACCCCGTCATGAGCGTCTCGATGCCGCCCACGTCCGGCCCGAAGCATTGCGTGGCGATGGCGATCAAGGGCGGCATCGTCTCTAATGTATGAGGCCGCGGCCTCGCGTGTCCCGAAACAATCGATTATCCGATATAGCGGAGTTCGACCGACTAAGCCAAGGCGCGCGCCGCGACGAATAGGGCGGCGCGTCGCCGCCTCGTTCGGGCTGGCCCGAATGAAGAAGCGCCGCTTTTTTGCGCTGTCGACGCGGCGAGCGATCGAAGCGCCAACGACTTCATTTTCTCGCTCGACGCCGACGAAGTCCTGACGAGCGAACTCGTCGCGGAGATTTGTCGCGTTTTCAGCGCCGACGCGCCGCCGCGGCTGATGATCGTGCGCAAGGCGCCCGTCTATGCCGGCCACGAGAAGCCCTGGCCGCTCACCTTTTGCCACGAGCAGGTTCTCATTTACGATCGGCGCGTAGCGCGCGCCGGCCCGAACCCCAACCGGGACAAGCTGGAGCTGACGACGCGCGAGGCGCCCGTGCGATTGAAGGCCCCGCTCTGGCATTTCAGCTCGAGAAACCTCAACCACGCGGTGACGAAGACCATTTACGTCGCCAAACTCGCCGCCGACACCCAAGCGCCGCGCTCGGCCTTCGCGCTGGCGCTGCGCTTGCCGCTCGAATTTCCCTTCGCCTTCGTGAAATATTATGTCTTGCGACGACATTTCTTAGGGGGCGTCGACGGCTTCACGTATGGAATGGCCGGCGCGTTCAGCCGCTTCATTCGAATCGCGATGACGTTGGAGCGACGAAAATACCCTCGCGAGCGCGCGCCGAACGTCGTTTCGTAGAGCGGGGCGCAATTGACGAAACGGGGTTGTCCGCGGGCGCCGCCCATGTTAGCCACGCCTCGATTGACGGGGTATAGCGCAGCCCGGTAGCGCGGAAGTTTTGGGTACTTCAGGCCGCAGGTTCGAATCCTGCTACCCCGACCAGTCACTATCGGGCTCCTCAAGGGTACGCGAACGCCATGACCGCACGCATCTATCTTCCCGCCCGCAACGCCATGCAATCGGGCCAGTCCAAAGACAAGTGGGTTCTGGAATACGAACCGGAGTCGCCCCGCCGCATCGAGCCGCTGATGGGCTGGACCAGCTCCACCGACATGAAGGCGCAGGTGAAGCTGCGCTTCGACAGCAAGGACGAGGCGATCGCCTACGCCGCGCGCAACGGCATCGCCTATCGCGTCGAGGAGCCCAAGCTTCCCCGGCGCAAGATCCTATCCTACTCGGACAACTTTCGGCCCAATCGCGTCGTGCCGTGGTCGCACTGACGAGAGGGCCGAGCAAGACGGGGCTCCGTAGCTCAGCTGGATAGAGCAGCCGCCTTCTAAGCGGCAGGTCGCAGGTTCGAGCCCTGCCGGAGTCGCCAGCCCGATCCTTCTCCTCGGCCTTGCTCGAAGCCGGCTTGTCGGGCGCCAAGCGGCCGGGCTAAGCGAGGCGCAATTCCGCGCGCGAGACGCTATGACGCAGCCGTCGGCCGAAACGAAATCGGAAAAGGTTCTCGTCATTCGACACGGGGCGTTCGGCGACGTCCTACAGTCGGACGGGGCGATTCGGGACATCCGCAATCGTCATCCGACGGCCTCGATCGCGGTTCTGACCACCAGCCCTTTTCGCAAGATTTTCGAGCGATGCCCGTGGGTCGATCGCGTTCTCATCGACCCGCGGGCGCCGCGCATTCGCCTCGACAAATACTTCGGCGTGATCCTGACGCTTCGAAAAGAGGGCTTCGATTTCGTCTATGATCTGCAAAACAGCCGCCGTACGCTTTCCTATCGCAAGTGGATCAAGGCGCGCTGGAGCCAAAAGAACGAGAAGTTCTTTCAGCGATTGGAGAAGACGACCGGGCAGCTCGCGGCCCTCGAGCGCAACCGCATCCAGCTCGTTCAGGCGGGGGTCGAGGCGGCCTATGCGCTGCGGCCGGATGTCCATTGGCTCGCCGAGGACATGGACGGGCTGCTGGCGGAGGCCGGGTTGAAGCCCGGCTTCATCCTTCTCATTCCCGGCAGTTCGTCGCGGCGCCTGAACAAGCGTTGGCCCTATTTCGACAAACTGGCGGCTGCGCTCGTGACCGAGGGCTTCGCCGTCGCGACTGCGCCGGGTCCCGACGAGATCGATCTGTGCCGCGCGCTGCCCGCGACGCTGCTGCTGAAAGACGACAAGCCGCTCGACTTTTTCCAGTTGGCGGGCGTGATTCAGCGCGCCGGCTTCGTCGTCGGCAACGACACGGGGCCGATGCACATGGCCGCCTATCTCGGGATCAAGGGCTTGGCGCTGTTCGGTCCCCACAGCCAGGCCCGCGCGACGGGGCTCGACTTGTTCCTGAAAGTCATCGAAGTCGGCGACCTCGCCGATTTGTCCTGGCAGGACGTCCTGAGGGCGACGAAAGCCGCGCTCGCCGTCAATTGACGAAATAGGACTTCTCTTCGACGATCCGCGCGTTGCTGAGGATATTGATCGTCTTCTTGATTTCAGCCCGCTTGTCGTTGTTTTGGTAGACCGCGCGCGCCAGGGCGACGAATCGCGGGCCGAAATCCTTGCGCGCCTCGCATTGTCGGATGGAATCCTCGATCTCCCAGAGCGCTTCGTTCACGCGCTCGAGTTCGGCTTCGAGCGCGGCGGCGGCGGGAAATTCGGCGAGCAGGGCGGATCGAGAAGGTTCGAGCGCCAGCAGCTCGCGCGCGACGCTGGCCAGCTTGGCCGGGTCGGCGATGCGCTCCCTCTTGATGCGAAGGATCGTAACCTTATCGAGCAATTCGCCCGCGCCGACTTCGACGAGGATCGGCTTGGGCGAAGCATCGCCGGCGGCGTTCATCAGAGCCATCTTTCCCTGGGTCGAGGCGCGAAGGGCGCGGTGATAGCACGGCTTTCGCGAGCCGCCAAAAGGATCGCCCGAAGCTCGCAGGCGGGCGTCGCGGGGGCGCCTTTCGCGGCGCGGGCGCGCCTGCCGGTCATCCCGAGCCGGGCTTCGAAGCCACGATGCCGCCGCAATTTCCACGCAACCATTGCAGAAACGTGGCGATCCTTCCGGGCGCCCGCGTCGTCGCTTTCGCCGGCCGCTCCAGGTTGCACGAAGCCGCGAGAGGGGAAGCCGCCGGCGCCCTGGCGCCAGAAGGCGTAGGAGAGCTTGCGTCCGGCGGCTTGGCTGATCGAGCATTGGCGGTGAGAGTTGTTGCGCGTTCGCGTCGCCAAAGCGGCGCGGGCGAGAGCGCGTAAATTGATTTCGCGCAATGACGGCTGACGCATTAGCTCTTTGGAAAGGAAGTCGGGACAAGGTGACGATGGGAATGTTTGCTGAGCCTTGCTTCCGCCGACTTCGCTTCTTGGGCGAGGGGCGGACCTGTTCTTGTAGCGTAGCGTTGGCGAGTTGGGGTCGATGATTTTCTCCGCCCGAATGTTTGGCGTCGAGGGGGGCTCGCGACCTTGGCGCTGGGCGGGCGCGCTGGCGCTGGGCGCGGCGACGCTGGCCGGCTGCGCGCCGCCGCCTTCCCCGCAGGCCCGGCGGCACAGCAGCGAATATTTTTCACAGGCCAAATATGGCCCCGCGAGCCCGCGGGTCGTCGAGGACGGCGAGCCGGTGCCGCGCGGCGGCGGGCAATACCTCGTCGGCCATCCCTATACGATCGCCGGGCGCACGTATTTCCCGCACGAGATTACCCATTACAGCGCCGTCGGCATGGCCTCCTGGTACGGCGACGCGTTCCACGGGCGACGAACGGCCAACGGCGAAGTTTACGACATGCGCTCGTTCACCGCGGCGCATCCGACCCTGCCGCTGCCCAGCTACGCCAGGGTCACCAACCTCGCCAACGGCTATTCGATCATCGTGCGCGTCAACGATCGCGGTCCCTATCACGGCGGGCGCGTCATGGACGTCTCCTCGCGCGTCGCCGACGCGCTCGATTTCAAGAACTCCGGCACCGCCAAGATCAAGGTCGATTACATCGGCCCCGCGCCGCTCGAGGGCTCCGACGATTCCGTGTTGCTGGCGAGCCTGCGCACCAACGGCGCGCCGGCCACGATCGACGGACTGCCGAGCGGCGCGCCGGCGATGGTCGCCTCGGCGGCGCCGGCCTCGCTGCTGCCGAGCTTCATGCGGCCCGCCGCGCCGCCGCCGCCGGCGGCTGACCCAGCGCCCGAGCGGGCGCTCGCCGTCGCCGCGCCAAATCCCAAATTGTTGAAAGCGCCGCCGCCGCCGCCGCGCCCCTTCGATCTGGGGGCGATCGCCCGTGCGATCGGCCCGGTCGCCGCCGCGCCGGCCGTTCCGCCGCGCCGGCCCGTGCGACAGGCGATGGCCGGCGACCGGGCCCTCTATTTCGCCCAGAGCGACGGCGCTGCGGCTCGCCTGCTGCGGCATGATCCTTTCGCCGGGCTGATCGAGCAAGGCGACGCGCCCCGATCCCAGGGCCCGCTCGCGAACGATCGATAGCGCGACGGGCAAGCCGCGCGCGATCGTTGATTTGTCTTCGAATGCGATGCAAGAACAGGACGCGCGCCGCGTGCGTTTCGCGGCGACGACGGGGATCGACCTTGCTTGCTCATCGCTTCGCCTTGGCGTTATCCGCGACGCTGCTGGGAATCGTCCTGTCGATCTCGCCTTCGCGCGCGCAGGGCTTTCAGACCAACGCGCCGTTCGCCCTGCTGGTCGATTTCGAGAGCGGCGCCGTCTTGTTCGAGAAGAACGCCGACCAACCGATGGCGCCGGCCGCGACCGCCAAGCTGCTGACGGCGGAGATCGTGTTCCATGAACTGAAGGAAGGGCGCCTGCATCTCGACGACAAGTTCGCGGTTTCCGAACACGCCTGGCGCACCGGCGGCGCGCACTCGCACGGGCCGGCGACGTTTCTCGACATCCACAGCGAAGTGCGCATCGACGACCTGCTGCAGGGCCTCATCGTTCAGGCGGGCAACGACGCGGCGATGACCCTCGCGGAGGGCATATCGGGAACGGAGGAGACTTTCGCCGACCTGATGAACAAGCGCGCCGCCGAACTCGGCATGACGCATTCGATCTTCGCCAACGCACGTGGGATAAGCGACCCCCGGCAACACGTGAGCGCGCGCGACATGGCGCTCCTGACCGCCCACATCATCCGCGATTACCCCGACGATTACCACTACTTCGGCGAGAAGGACTTCACCTGGGGCAAGATCCACCAGCTCAACCGCGATCCGCTGCTCAACATGTCCATCGGCGCCGACGGCCTGATGGCCGGGGACTCGAGCGAAAGCGGTTACGGCCTGGTCGGTTCGGCGGAGCAGGGCGGCCAGCGGTTGATCCTCGTTCTCAACGGGCTCAAGACGGCGGCCGACCGCGCCGAGGAGTCGCGCAAGCTCTTCGACTGGGGCTTTCGTTCCTTCGACCCGCGCGTATTGTTCCAGCCCGGCGATACCGTGGGGACGGCGTCGGTGTATGGCGGCGCGCAGAGCGAAGTGCCCTTGACGTGCGACCGACCGGCGAAGATCTTTCTGCCGCGCGGCTCGCAAGACAGGCTGATGGCGAAGATCGTCTATGTCGGCCCGCTGCAGGCGCCGGTCGCCGCGGGTGTGGAGGTGGCGCGGCTCCAGGTGTGGCGGGGCAAGACTCTGGCGCTCGAAGCGCCGCTGAGGACCCAGACCGCCGTTCCCCTCGGCGGCCTGAGCAAGCGGGCGCTGGACGCCGGGATCGAGTTCGCCACGAACCTGATCCGCAAGGCGTTCGCGAGAAACTGATGCGCCGCGCGCCGGCGCGGGGCCGGTTCATCACGCTCGAAGGCGGGGAGGGCGCGGGCAAGTCCGTCCAGGCGCGCCGTCTGGCCACGCGGCTTCGCGAGCTCGGGCTCGCCGTCGTCCTGACGCGCGAGCCGGGCGGTTCGCCCGGCGCCGAGGTCCTGCGCGAAGTCATTCTGTCCGGCGCCGCCGCGCGTTTCGGCGCCGAGGGCGAGGCGCTGCTGTTCAGCGCCGCGCGGATCGACCACATCGACAACGCCATCGCGCCGGCGCTGCGGCGCGGCGATTGGGTGGTTTGCGACCGCTTCGCCGATTCGACGCGCGCCTATCAGGGCGCCGCCGGCCGACTCGACCCGGGCTTGCTCGCCAGCCTTGAGCGCGTCGCGGTCGGCGACTGCCGGCCGGACTTGACGTTGATCCTCGACCTGCCGGCCGCGCAGGGCCTCGCCCGAGCCGCGAGCCGGCGCGGCGACGACGAGGCGGACCGCTTCGAAAGCGAGGGCCTCGCCTTTCACGAGACGCTGCGGGAGGCGTACCTCGCGATCGCGCGCGCCGAACCGAAGCGCTGCGCGGTCGTCGACGCGAGCGCCGGCGAGGACGAAGTCGCCGCGGCGATCTGGGCCGTCATGCGCGAGCGTCTGGCCGGCGCGCTGAAACGCAAGGCGCCGATCTAATGAGCAAAGCCGCGCCGGACGCGCCTCCCGAAAGCGACGCCTTCGCGGGCGCGCCGCATCCGCGCCTAGCGACGCGGCTGATCGGCCACGCCGCCGCCGAGGCGGAAATGCTCGGCGCCTATCGCGAGGGCCGGCTCGCCCACGCCTGGCTGATCGGCGGCCGCGAGGGCGTCGGCAAGGCGACGCTCTGCTGGCGCTTCGCCCGCTTCGTGCTCGCTCATCCCGATCCGGACGCGCCCGCCGTGCGCGCGGCGACGAACCTGGCGGTCGCGTCCGATCATCCCGCCGCGCGCCAGCTCGCGGCGCTGGCCCATCCCGATTTCGCTTTGCTGCGCCGGGAATGGAACCCCAAGTCGAAGGCCTTCTTCACCGACATTCGCGTCGATGACATCCGCGCCGGCCTCAACATGTTCCATATGTCCGCGGCATTCGGCGGCTGGCGCGTCGCCATCGTCGACTGCGCCGACGAACTCAATCCCAACGGCGCAAACGCGCTTCTGAAGGTAATCGAGGAGCCGCCGCCGCGGTCGCTGATCCTGATCGTCGCGCATCGGCCGGGGCAGGTGCTGGCGACGATTCGCTCGCGCTGCCGTCGCCTGCTGCTGGAGCGCCTTTCGCCCGCGGAGATCGGCGACGTCGTCGGCGGCCTCGGCCCGCCCTGGGACGCCACGGACCCTAAAGCGCGCGAAGCCGCCGCCCGGCGCGCCGATGGCTCGGTGCGCGAAGCCCTGCGCCGGCTCGATCCCGAAGCCGACGGCGTCGGCGCCCTGATCGACGCGACGATCGCGCAATTGCCGAACGCCGATCCGCGCGCGATCCACAAGCTGGCCGAAGCGGTGAGCGGGCGGGC
Source organism: Roseiarcus sp. (assembly GCA_050010035.1). Lineage (GTDB taxonomy): Bacteria > Pseudomonadota > Alphaproteobacteria > Rhizobiales > Beijerinckiaceae > Roseiarcus. The sequence goes on along the minus strand of JBEKLU010000074.1, from coordinate 13,287 downwards.
GGCCGCCGACGCGTTCGAGGCGCTCACCGTCGCGCTCTACGACTGGCTCGCCGCGCGCGCGCGCGCCGACGTTTCGCCGGCCGCGCGCCAGGCGGCGGCGACGATCTGGGACAAGCTGCGCGCCGCGACGCGCGAAACCGAGGCGCTGAACCTCGACCGCAAGCTGCACGTCCTCGCGGTCTTCGAGGAAATCTCGGCGCGCGCGCGGTTCCTCTAAAGTGTGCTGCATTAAGGTGCGTCCCCCTCTCCCCGCGTGCGGGGAGGGCAGGGGTGAGAGGCCGGGGCGTTGGCCTCAACGTCGCGGCTCATCCCCCGGCCCCTCATCCTAACCTTCTCCCCGCAAGCGGGGAGAAGGGACGCCGCGCGACATGACGGCGTACGTCGATCCAAACGCAGCACGCCCTGACGGCGCGCCCGCGGCGCATTTTCAAGCCGCGAAAAATACTCTAGGACGGCGGGCATGAGCGCGAACCGACCTTTCTACATCACCACCGCCATTCCCTACGCCAACGGCGCGCCGCATATCGGCCACGCCTACGAGCGCATCGCCACGGACGCCATCCGACGCTTCATGCGCCTGGACGGCCGCGAGACGCTGTTCGTCACCGGCATGGACGAATACGGCCTCAAGGTTCAGCAGACCGCCGCGAAAGAAGGCGTGACGCCGCAGGCCTTCGTCGACGGAATCGCGGCGCAGTTCGAGGCGATGGGCGAGGCGCTCAACGCGCGCGCCGACGACATCGTGCGCACCACGCAGGAGCGCCACAAGCGTTCCGTTCAGGCGATCTGGGAGCGGATGAAGGCCAACGGCGACGTCTATCTGTCGAAATACGCGGGCTGGTATTCGGTGCGCGACGAAGCCTATTTCGACGCGAGCGAACTGAAGGACGGGCCGAACGGCGGCAAACTCGCGCCGAGCGGCGCGCCGGCGCAGTGGGTCGAGGAGGAGTGCTATTTCTTCAGGCTATCGGCTTACGCGGACAGGCTCCTCAAGCACTACGAGGACCATCCCGACTTCATCACGCCGGAACACTACCGCAACGAAATCGTCGCCTTCGTCAAGCGCGGCCTCGCGGACATCTCGATCAGCCGCACCACCTTCGACTGGGGCGTGCCGGTGCCCGGCGATCCCAAGCACGTCATGTACGTCTGGGTCGATGCGCTGACCAACTACATCACCGCGACCGGCTTCCCCGACGCCGGCCCGCGATGGAAATTCTGGCCGGCCGACGCGCATGTCATCGGCAAGGACATCACCCGCTTCCACGCCATCTATTGGCCGGCGTTCCTGATGTCGGCGGGCCAGAAACTGCCGCGCCAGATCGTCGTCCACGGCTTCCTGTTCAACCGCGGCGAGAAGATGTCGAAGTCGACCGGCAACGTCGTCAGCCCGGCGAGCCTAGTGAGCGAATACGGCGTCGATCAGTTGCGCTACTTCTTCCTGCGAGAGGTGCCGTTCGGCCAGGACGGCAATTATTCGCACGAGGCGATCGTGCAGCGCATCAACGCCGATCTCGCCAACGACCTCGGCAATCTCGCGCAACGCTCGCTGTCGATGATCGCTAGGAATTGTGGGGGCGTCGTGCCGGACGGAAAATTCGTCATTACTCAGGACTCTCGCGACTTGTTGGAGCAGATCGATTCACTGGTCGGCACCGCGCGCTATCACATGGCGAGTTTTGCGATTCATCAGTATTTAGCTGCCGTGTTCGACGTCATCGCTCGGACCAACCGATACTTTGCCACCAATGAGCCCTGGAAACTCGCCAAGACCGATCCGGACCACATGCGAACTGTCCTCTACGTCACGGTCGAGGCGCTGCGCGTCGTGGGCACATTGCTGCAACCGGTCATGCCAGCGGCAATGAGTAAACTACTTGACCTGCTGGCCGTGGCGCCCGACGAGCGCGCTTTCGCGTCACTCGACAATAAAGACGGCCAAGAAATACGCAGCTTCGAGCCAGGGAAAGACGCACCAAGACGCCTACTCGCGGGAAGACGGCTTCCCGCGCCGGTATCCATTTTCCCGCGCTACGTCGAGCCGGAGGCGGCGGCGAAATGAGGGGCGTCGTGCGACGAAGCGTGCGCGCCACTTCCCCCCTCGCGGGGGAAGGTGTCACGCGAAGCGTGACGGATGAGGGGGGTCGCGCAGAGCGCGACGGCTCGGTTAAACTGCCGCCGAGTTCGCGGGCCGCCCCGAGCAGGCGCGTTGCAGCGCGGGACGCGCATTTCGCGGTGCCGGCGGCGCCCCGCAGGGGCGACCCCTCATCCGTCGCCCCTCCGGGGCGACACCTTCCCCCGCAAGGGGGGAAGGGGGCACGCGCCGCATGAAGCTGATCGACTCGCACTGCCACCTCGACTTTCCCGACTTCGCCGACGAGATCGAGGCCGTCGTGGCGCGCGCGCAAACCGCCGGGGTGGAGCGCATGGTGACGATCTCGACGCGGGTCGCGCAAGGCGCGAAGCTCGCCGCGATCGCCGAGCGCTTCGACCCCGTCTATTTCACCATCGGCACGCATCCCCACCACGCGGGCGAGGAGCCCGAGACCGACGCGGGCGCGATCCGCGCCTTCGCGGCCCATCCCAAATGCGTCGGCATCGGCGAGGCCGGGCTCGACTACCACTACAATTACGCGCCGCCCGACGTCGCCAAGAAAGTCTTTCGCGCCCAGATCGCGTTGGCGCGCGAACTCGATCTGCCGCTCGTCATCCACGCCCGCGAGGCCGACGACGACGTCGCCGCGATCCTCGCCGAGGAAATGGGGAAGGGGCTGTTCAATGCGGTCCTGCATTGCTTCACCTCGTCGCGCGCGCTCGCCGCGGCGGGCCTGGCGCTCGGCTGCTACATCTCCTTTTCCGGCGTGCTGACGTTCAAGAACTCCGAGCGATTGCGTGCGCTGGCGCGCGACGTGCCGCTCGACCGCCTTCTCGTCGAGACCGACGCGCCGTTTCTCGCGCCGGTTCCCCATCGCGGCCGACGCAACGAGCCGGCTTTCGTCGTCGAGACGGCGCGCGTCCTCGCCGGCCTCAAGCAGGTCGACGAGGCCGAACTCGCCGGCGTGACGCGCGCCAACGCGTTCAGGCTGTTCGCCAAGATGGCGGCGAACCGGGAAGGCGGCGCTTGAGCCTGTCGCTGACCATATTGGGCTGCGGATCGTCCGCCGGCGTGCCGCGGGTCGCGCAGGGCTGGGGCGCGTGCGATCCCGCCAATCCGCGCAACCGCCGCCGGCGATGCTCGGCGCTGGTCGCGCGCGAGACGGCGGCGGGGCGGACCTTGGCGTTGATCGACGCCGGGCCGGACCTGCGGCTGCAACTGATCGAGGCCGGCATCGCCCATCTCGACGGCGTGCTGATCACCCACGAGCACGCCGACCACACGCACGGGATCGACGACTTGAGGCCGGTCGTCATGGCGATGCACGGCCGCGTCGACGTCCACATGAACGAGGCGACGTCGCAGGCGCTGCACAGGAAGTTTTCCTATGTCTTCGAAACGCCGCCGGGAAGCTCCTATCCGCCGATCGCCAGGGAAAGGCGCCTGACGGCGGGCGAGCCGAGCCTCGTCGAAGGGCGGGGCGGCGCGATCGAAGCCACGCCCTTCGATCTCGACCACGGCGACATCGCCTCGCTCGGCTTTCGCGTCGGCGCCCTCGCCTACACGCCGGATTTGGTCGGGATTCCACCGGCGAGCCGGCGTTTTCTCGAAGGCCTCGAGGTGTGGATCGTCGACGCCTTGCGCTATGCGCCGCATCCCTCGCATTTCAGCTTGGCGCAGGCGCTGGCCTGGATCGAGACGATGCGGCCGCGGCGCGCCGTCCTGACCAATCTGCACACCGATCTCGACTACGAGACGCTGTGTCGGCGTCTGCCCGCGGGCGTCGTCCCCGCCTACGACGGCATGCGCATCGAAGGATTTTGAAAGTCCTTGCGAGAGAAGCGCGCTTGACCGTCGATGGCTTCGGTCGGACTGAGTGGGCGAATGCAGCGAGGGACGCCATGACGCCCGCCATCGAAACCGCGATCCACGCCTTTCTCGAATCGAGCCGGGACGCCGAGACGCGCTTCCTTGCCGAAGTCGTCAAGGTCCCCTCGGACAATCCGCCGGGCGACTGCGACCCGTCCGCCGCCGTCGTCGCGCGCCTCCTCGAAGGCCTCGGCTTCGCCGTCGAACGCCACAAGGTTCCCGACGCCCTGGTCAGGGCCGCCGGCATGATCTCGGCGACCAACCTCATCGTGCGACGGCGCTTCGGCGCGGGGCCGACGATCGCGCTCAACGCGCACGGCGACGTCGTGCCGCCCGGGACGGGCTGGACCCAGGATCCTTACGGCGCGAAAATCGTCGACGGCTGGATGGTTGGGCGCGGCGTCGCGGTGTCGAAATCGGACATCGCTACTTACGCCTTCGCCTTGCTCGCGCTGGAGCGCAGCGGCGCCGCGCTGAACGGCGCGGTCGAGCTGCACGTCACCTACGACGAGGAGGCGGGCGGCGAGATCGGGCCGCGCTATATCCTCGATGAGGGCCTCTCCAAGCCCGATCTGGCGATCGGCGCCGGCTTCTCCTATTCGGTCGTCAACGCCCACAACGGCTGCCTGCATCTGGAGGTCGACGTGCTCGGCCGCTCCGCCCACGCCGCCAAGCCGTTCACCGGCGTCGACGCGCTGGAGGCGGCGAACGCGATCCTGAGCGCGCTCTACGCCTGGCGGCGGTCGTCGAGTCGCCGCGTCTCCGCCATTCTCGGCATCGGCTCGCCGCAAATGACGGTCGGGCTGATCGCCGGCGGCGTCAACACCAACGTCGTGCCCGACCGCGTCGTCTTCCGGCTCGACCGGCGCATCATCCCGGAGGAAAACCCGACCGAAGTCGAAGAGGAACTGCGCGGCGTGATCGCCGAGGCGGCCAAGCTCCACGCCGACGCCGAGGTCACGGTCAGGCGCATCCTGCTCGCCGAGCCGCTGACGCCGACGCCGGCGGGGGAGAAGCTCACCAAGGTTCTCTGCCGCTGCGCCAGCCGCGTCATGGGCGAGCCGATCGAGGCGGGCGGCGTGCCGCTCTACACCGACGCGCGCCATTACGCGAAGGCGGGCGTGCCGATCGCGCTCTACGGCGCGGGACCGCGCTCGATCGAGGAAGCCAACGCCCACCGCGCCGACGAGCGGCTGCCGCTCGCCGATCTCTTCAAGGCGACCGAGGTGGTGGCCCTGACGCTAGCGGAGCTGCTCGGCGCCGAGCGAGCCGTTATTCGATGAAGCGCTCGGAGTGAGCCCCTCGCGCGGGCAAAGGCTTCGTCGATGGCGACTCGCCGGAGCGCGCCGATCGGCGGCCACTGGTTCCGCCCGCGCGCATTTGCGCGGTCAGGCTGCGACGTTGCGTTGATCGTCAAATTACAATATCAAAGATTTCGGTACGACCGTATAAAAGGCTTCGCTTCTATCGTTCGGGGGGACAATTCAATGCGTCATTCAATATTGATAGTGGCAGGCCTCGTCGGCTTGGGAGTCTTCTCCTCATTGGCGACGGCGGCCTCCGCCGCCGAATACGGCGCCATCGCCTACGACACCGGGACCGGCAGGTGGGGGGATAGCTGGCACTATGTTACGGTAGGAGGAGCCACCACTAAAGCGCTCGCTGAATGCGCCGCCGCCGGCTGCAAGACCGTAATCGAGATCGGCCCAGCACTGTGCGGCGCGCTGGCGAACACCGCCAATTACAAGGGTTGGGGCGCGGCGTCGCGCAGCACGCGCGCCGCTGCGGAGCTCGGCGCCATGGAGGCCTGTCAGAACGCCAATACCGGTCAGTGCCGCTTGCAGGTGAGCGACTGCAATCAATGACCCGAGGCCTTGGCGTCGCACGGCGGTGTCGGCGCCAGTAAGCGCCGAAAGCGGACCTATAGTCACGGGCGCGAAGTATCGGATTCTCGCCACGAGATCAGCTCCGCTGCCTCGCAAACGCAGGCGTGGTGGTCGGCGAGCGCCGCGAGCTCGGCCGCATGCAGATCGCGCGCGCGGATGACGCCGCCGGGGCAGGGCAGGTCGCGCGTCGCGCAAGCGTCGGCCGCGACCGTCATCGCATAGCCCAGATCCTTGCCCGCCCGCACGCTCGACGGGACGCAATTATGCGTCATGAAGCCGGCGAAGATGAGAGCGGCGCCGGGCGGCCCGGCGTGAGCCGCGAGTTCAGTCCCGGAGAAGGCGTTGGGTCGCGGCTTCTCAACGACGGCCTCGCCGACGAGCGGCGCCAAGACGCCGACGATCGCGCCGCGCGCCTGCGAACGGTCGAACAAGCCGCCGGGCGCGCCCTTGTGGGCGACGTGGACGACGCGCCCGCTCGCCCGGCGCATCGCCCGCAACAGGCGCTCGGCCTGCTCGATCGCCTGCTTCGCGCCGGTCAGCGCCAGAGGGCCGTCGAGATATTCGTTCTGATAGTCGATCAGGATCAGCGTCGCGTCGCCGAGCCGGGGCGGGCGCGGCTCGCGATTGGCGAGGGCGAACAAGGTCTTAGGGCGATCCATGGAGAAATTCCTTTGTCGGAAGGGCGCGGGCGCACTATGACGGCCTGCGTCAGCGCCGATCAATCGGAGAAATTCAGAGGAGAATCTGCATGAATGCAGAGGGAGGCTGGGCCGATCTCGAACTCGCCCAGCGGATCGCGCGCGCGGGAACCCTGAGCGGCGCGGCGCGCGCGCTTCACGTCGATCAGACCACCGCCTCGCGGCGCCTGGCGGCGCTCGAGCGCCGGCTCGGCGTCGCGCTGTTCGACCGCGTCGGCGGCCGTCTCGCGCCGACGCCGGCGCTCGGCGCCGTTCTCGACCGCTTGCAGGCGATGGACGAGGACGCCGCGGTCGCGCTTGCCGCGATGCGCCGCTGCGAAGCCGAGGCGCGAGGCCTGGTGCGCATCGCCAGCGTCGGTTTCGTGCTCGCCCAGATCGTCGCGCCGGCGCTCGGCGCCTTCGCGCGCGCCCATCCCGGCGTCGCGGTCGCGCTTCACGCCGACGATCAGCTCGCGCGCTTCGATCGCCGCGAGGCGGACATCGCCGTACGGCTGGGGGCGAGCGGCGACGATTCGGCGCTGGCGCGAAAGATCGGCGAGGCGCGGTTTCGCCTTTGCCGCGCGGTCGGCGCGCCTAGCGGCGCCGACGCGCCGCCGGTCGTGCGCTACACCGACGCGCTCGGCCATGCGCCGGAGATGCGCTTGCTCGATCGCCTGCGGCCGGGCGCGCGCGCCGTCGTCAGGGCCAACCGGCTCGACGTGCTGAGCGAGGCGGCGGTCGCGCTCGGCGCCGAGCTGATGCTGCCGGTAGCGATGGCGCGCCGCGATCCGCGTTTCGCCTTCGCCGACGATTGCGCCGCGACGCGGCCGATCTATCGCCTGGTCCATGCCGATCGCGCGCGCGCACCGAGCGTCGCCGCCGCGACGCGCTGGATCGACGAGACCGTCGCGGCCTGGACGAAGGCGTCGGCGTCGCGCTGACGGGTCCTCGGCTCCATTGCGAGGAAGCAAAGCTAACGCGCTGACAAATAGGACGGCGCAAGGCGCTGGACGCCTCATTCGACCCGCCGCGCGGCCATCGCTTTATGTTCCATAATATACATTATGCGAATCGTCTCATGGGCGCGCCGCCCGCCTCGCACGGCGCATTCACGTCAGGTGCAGCCCGCCGTCGACATCGAGGACGACGCCGGTGACGAAGCGATTGTCGACCAAGAACGCGATCGCCTGCGCGACGTCCTCGACGCGTCCGGGCCGCGCCAGCGGCGCCGCGCGGCCGGCCGCCTCGAACATCCCGGCGGGCTTGTCCGCCCACCATGGGGTCTCGACGACGCCCGGCGAGACCGCATTGACGCGCAGCGGCGCGAGTTCCCTCGCCAGGGTTCTCGTCAAGCTCTCGAGCGCGCCGTTGATCGCCGCGAGCCCGGACGTTCCCGGGCCGGCCCTGCGCGACGAGGCCGCGGTGACGAAGGTGATCGATCCACCCGCCCCGATGTGCGGCAAGGCGGCTTGCGCGGCGTGCCAGTGCACCCAGAATTTGCCCTCGAAGCCGCGGCGCAGAGCCCGCTCCTCCATCGCGGCGAAAGGCCCTGCTCCGCTGCCCGCCGACGCCGCCAGGATCAAATGGTCGATCGGCGCGATCCGGCCGAAAAAGGCGTCGAGCGCCGCCCGATCGCAGGCGTCGAACGCTTCGCCCTCTGCGAACGATCCGAGCGAGCGCAGCGCGGCGACGAGTTTCTCCCGGTCGCGTCCGACGATTCCGACGTGGGCGCCGCGCTCGGCGAACAGCGTCGCGGTCGCCAACCCGATTCCGGACGTGCCTCCGACGATCACGATGCGCGGTCGGATTTCGCTCATTGCGGTCGCGCCTCCCCTCGGGTCGAACCAAGCCGACGCGGCCAGCTCAGCGCTCCGCGTCCAGCGCCCGCTCAATCAGTATACGGATGGCGAGCGGGCGCGTCACGGGGACCGTCTGATTTGCGATCCAGCCGTCGAGCCGCGCCAACATATCCGGTTGCAACCGCACGCCGACGGCGTATCCGACCCCCGTCTTCGGCGGTCCGGGCTTCTTCCTCGGCTTTCCCGTTCCTCGCATCACGCGCCGCTTGACGCTCCTTTCGAAACATGCAACCTTTGATTGCAACGTTATCAGAGACAACGTCGCCGTGTCTAGACGCCTCCCTTTCGCCGAACCGGCCGCGCCCGTCAAGCGCGCCCTCCCCGTTTTCGGGCTCTCGCGTTCGCTCGTCGAAGCGTTCGCCGCCTCGATCGTCTCCGCCCGGTCGCGTCTCGAGGCCGGCGCCGGAGCGCTCGACGAGTTCATGGACCGCGTCGTCGCGATCGCGCTCGTGTCGGCGCCGCTCGCAGCCGGCGCCGCCATGGGCTACTGGCTCGCCTCGGCGGCGCTGGCGCTCGCCGCGGGGCTCGCGCTGCTGGCGGTTCGCGTTTTCCCCGGCCGCGCGCGAGCGATCGAGGCGGCCCTGTCGGTCGCGCTGGCGTTGATCGGGCTCGCTTTGACCGGCGTGGCCGCGTGCGCGATCTTGCGTTGAAAGGAGAAACGAGGACCGAAGCATCGAATTCCGGCCTCCGCGCTGTTCGCGCGCGCCCTCCAATCCGCGCCGAAATTCGAGGGGGCGCGGCGGGACCCCGCGGCAGTTGGCGTTCTTCGACCTGTCTCCCGTCGGCCAAGCCTCGATAGCCCCGTCGGTTCCCCTCTGGACCGGCGGGGCTTCTCTTCTGTCGCGTCTTTTGTCGCGCGGTCTCGCCGCGCCAACCGCCCGCCCGAAGCGGAAACCGCCTGCGGCGGGCCCTGGGTTGGGCGTCGTCCGGCGCCTATTCATCCACCGCCGGAATGTTCATGGGCGCAATTGTCGCACCCCGTTTAAGGCTTACGCCGTTGCAATTTCGCAAACTCGCGGGCACACTAACCATACGCGGAGCGCACAGACCGCGCATTGAAGCATTTGAGTCCACTGCCCCCGGCCGAAACGGCCGGGGGTTTTTTTGTCCCTGGGCGCTCGCTTCGAGATCGATGCGGCGTTCGCAACGGCGACGGACGACGCGCCGCAGCCTGAGAAGCTCGATCGGCCGGGCGCGCGCCGCCCAGTTGCGACGCGAAAGCAACATAATTCCTCCGCATTTGAGCGCGATCATCAATTCGCAGGCGCCCATTTTGCCCCCCAGCCCGGCGCCTGCGATTCCCTTCAGCCCCCGTTGCAAAGCGGGGGCTGTTTTTTTTCTCGGGCGCGCGCGGCGCCGAGACGACGCCCGCTCCTGCGACGGCCCCATCCTCGAGCCTCAGGCCGGCGAGCCGATGGCGCGGGATCGTCGCGAGGCGCGCGCGTGGAGCGTCATGAACGCACGGGGTTAGTCGTCTCGCGGTCGAATCCGCTTGCATTGAAAACGCGCCGACGTCTCGATCGTCCGCGCCGGCCAGAGGCGCGCAATCGAAGACGTCGACGAAGGCGTTTGGATCGCCAGCTTCATGCGCAGCGATCTCTGCTTCGTCGATCTGGAGCGGAAAACCCCGCAACCCTTCGACAACCCGTTCGCCCCGAGGTCGTCGCCCATGTCTCAGGCGCGTCCCGTCACCCATGTCTCTGGTCTGGACAAATTATTTGTGGTGAGCGCGGTGGGACTCGAACCCACGACCCCCTGATTAAAAGTCCGAAATTTGGCCTGGACAGAGCCGGACATATCAGGAATAGCCACCCAACTGAATCCCCATGAAATGCTTGCGCTACGCCGATTTGTCTGGTATTGTCTTGGACACGGGGTAACGCTCCAAGACGAGGCATTTTCGTTACCCCTGGACGTTCCGGGTAACAAAACCCGCGTCGTTGAAATTGCACGATTCGACCGTCAGTCGCCCGTCAGATGGTCCGGGGTAACGGCCGGTAACACGACGAACAAGAGGGCAGTCCGATGGCCAAGGATTTGACCATAAAGGCGATCGAGGCCTTGAAACCCGCCGGCGCCCGGCGCGAGATTCCCGACGGCCACACACGCGGGCTGTTCTATGTCCTACAGCCGAGCGGCGCCGCCAGTTGGGCGTTTCGCTACCGCTTCGCCGGCAAGACCCGCAAGCTGACGCTCGGCCCCTACCCCGCCCTGGACTTGAAGGCGTCGCGCCAAATGGCGAGCGACGCCGCGCAAGCCCTGGCGCGCGGCGACGACCCGGCCGCGGCGAAGCAACAGGCCAAGCTCACGGCGCGCGCGGCGGCCGAGCCGGATCGCGACCTTGTCGAGACCGTCGCGGCGACATTCGTCGAGCGCTACGCGAAAAAGCAGACCCGCGAGAGAAGCTGGCGCGAGACCGAACGCCTTCTGACGCGCGAAGTTGTCGGCCCGTGGCGGGGCCGGCGCCTCTCGGCGATCAAGCGCGCGGACGTTCACGACCTCCTGGACAAGATCGTTGACCGCGGCACTCCAATCGCTGCAAACCGGACCCTCGCCGCCTTGCGCCGCATGTGCTCATGGGCAGTCGAGCGCGGCATAGTCGACGCCAGCCCATGCGAGAAGGTCCGCGCGCCGGCTTCCGAGACGACCCGCGATCGCGTCTTGACCGACGATGAAATCCGGGGCGCCCGGGGCGCGTTTGACGGCGCCGGCTGGCCTTTCGGCCCGCTCGCGCAATTGCTCTTGCTGACGGGCCAGCGGCTTCGCGAGGTCGGCGAGGCGAAATGGTCCGAAATCGACCTGGAGGCGAAGACCTGGACGATCCCGAAAGAGCGGGCGAAGAACGGCGTCGCGCACGAGGTCCCGCTGTCTGAGGCCGCATTGCGGATTTTGCGGTCCCTACCCCACGTCGAGACCGGGCGCCGGCCGGCGGCCTTCATTTTCACGACGAACGGCAGGACGGCCGTTTCGGGATTCTCTCGCGCGAAGGCGGGTTTCGACAAGGCGATTCTCGCCGCCACGCGCAAGGCCGCGCTCGATCGCGGCGACGATCCCGACAAGGTCGAGGCGCCGGCGCATTGGACCTTGCATGATCTTCGCCGGACGGCCGCCAGCGGCATGGCCGGGCTCGGCATCGCACCGCATGTCGTCGAGGCGGCGCTCAACCACAAGAGCGGGTCGATCAAGGGCGTCGCCGCGGTCTACAATCGCTACAGCTACAGCGCAGAGAAGCGCGCGGCTCTGGAGGCTTGGGGCCGCTATCTCGACGCGCTCATCAGCGGCGCGCCGGCGGCGAACGTCGTCGAGCTCGCCAAGGCGAGGGCGTGACGATGGACGCCGACCAAAAAGGCCCAAACGTCGTCGATGATCCCAGACTGCACATGCGCGCCGCAATGCTCTTTCCAAGCGATCAATCAAAGCGCGAAGCTTTCATCGCCGGAACGATCGGTAGGGCGTTGGGATCGATACTGCCGGAACTTGACTCCGAATCGAAGCAATCGATTCCCGCAGAAATAGCATTCGCTTTTGGCCGCGCGACTGAGCGATTGGACCCATTGATTGCCAAGGCGTTGGAGTTAAAGAGAAAGATCAAAGGCAACATAGGGAGCGGAATCTTTCCTGGGGAGTTCGCCGGCGTTATGCTCCTCCTTCCGCTTGCGGCGCTATTTCAGGGAAAACGAATAGGTCGAAACGCCGTCTACAGAGCATTTTGCCATGGCAACGATGGCGCCCGCCGAACTCTTCAACATATTTGGGCGGAATACTCGCCAGCGGCCCATCTTTGGGCCGCATCTTTGATCTGTGATGGTCTTCCTGAAGACGAAAAGGGTCTACTTGAATTTACATGCCTTGCCGAATTTCTCAGGATGTGGGGTACAACGTTCTATCCCCAGAACGCCGATGAACCGTTGCAACCGAACACTGACCTAATTATTCGACCTATTGTTTTGCATGCGGTCGAATTTGATTTACGGGCTTTCGAAATCGACCAAGACGTGATGGAGCAAATTGGCTTAGCCGCGCCGAGCGGACTGGTGAGGCTGACTAGCGAAGGAGTGTTTTTCGCTAGTGAACCGTAGGGTTTCATCTGCCGGCCGCTGAGGCGGCGGGTCATGTTCGCCTTGTCAATCCAAGACGAGGCAACCAATGTCCAACATCGAAACCGAAACGCTTGTCCCGCTCGCGGACGTCGACGCGGTAGGGCTCGGCGTCGGCAGACGCTCGCTCGGCCGGCGCGTCAAGAATCCGCCGCCGGGATTTCCGACCGCGTTGCGGATTAACGGCCGATTGTACCTTCGCCGCTCGGAACTTGAAGCCTACAAGCAAAGATTGATCGCCGAGGCCAGCACCGCGCCGGCGACTGCCGAACCGAGGGCAGCTTGATCGGTGCGCGCCCGAAAAGCGGGGCGGCCCGCCATCGCGATTGCGATGCAGCGAGCCGCCGAATTTGATCACCTTGGCCGGACGATCGAATTCTACGCTACCCCCACCCTCTCTGAAATTCAAGCCGCGCACGCTTTCCAGGCCGGGGAGGCGCGCCGATGAAGAACACTCTCGGCTTCGACATCGGCACGATGGGTGGCGTGGCCGTTCTCAGAGCGGATGGCGATCTCGCAGACGTCGTCGACATGCCGATCTTGCGCGACGGCCCGAAAGGGCGACCCGCCGTCAATGCCGCGCTGCTTGCCGAGTTCGTCTTCAGGTCGCACGCCTCGGAAGCGTTCATCGAATACGTTGGCGCGAATGTCTGAACGCGAGCGCCTCTCCGATCGGCGCAAGGCCGAGGTATTCGATTTCGACCACGGCGACCGACGATGGACGGCAACAATCTCACGTTTCCGCGACGGCCGCGTGGCGGAAATCTTTCTCGACGGGCCAAAGGATTCGGTCCTAGTCGAAAT
>JBEKLU010000073.1:0-38538 GCA_050010035.1 Roseiarcus sp. | reverse complement strand
CCGAAGTCGTCTCTGCTGACTTGCCGCAAGTTGCATCGCCGGCAAGGCACCGAAAGCAGGCGACAATTCGGCCTCTTCGACGTCTAATTAATATGTAATATCAGAGACTTAAGTCGTGGCGGAGACGGAGGGATTCGAACCCTCGATAGGGCTTTACAACCCTATAACGGTTTAGCAAACCGCCGCCTTCAGCCTCTCGGCCACATCTCCGCTGCGCGTCATCGCGTGGCGCTGACCGACATATGCCCGACGGTTCCCGCCATTGCAAGAGCGGCGCTCGGGGGCGCCGGGGCTGGAGGACCGGCGAACAAAGGTCCGGAGCCGTCGACGGCGCACGCTGTCCACGCTCTCGGCGTCTCGGCTGAGCCGGATCGAGCGCCCGGCGCGGAGGCGCTCAGCGCGCGCGCTGGCCGAACAGCATCTTGCGCGCCTCCTCGTCGGTGGCGAGATTGGACTTGCGCCGTCCGGGAACGTCGAGCGCGATGCCGCGCTGCACGGCCGGGCGCGCCAGCATCGCGTCGAGCCAGCGCTTCAGATGCGGGAACGCTTCGATGTCCTGGCCCATGCGCTCCCACCCCTTCGTCCAGCCGACGCACGCCATGTCGGCGATCGAATAGAAGGCGCCGGCGAGATACGCGTTGCGTTCGAGGCGCCGGTTCATCACGCCGAACAGCCGGTTGACCTCGTCGGTGTAGCGCTGGATCGCGTAAGGGATCTTCTCCTGCGCGTAGATGCGGAAGTGGTTGGCCTGCCCCGCCATGGGCCCGAGCCCGCCGACCTGCCAGAACAGCCACTCGGCGACGGCGACGCGCTCGCGCTCGGTTGTCCCGCCGAAGCGCCCGACTTTACGCGCCAGATATTGCAGGATGGCGCCGGATTCGAACACCGAGATCGGCGCGCCGTCCGGCCCGGCGGGGTCGACGATGGCGGGCATGCGATTGTTCGGCGAGATGGCGAGAAAGGCCGGCTCGAACTGCGCCCCCGCGCCGATGTCGACCATGTTGAGCGCGTAGGGCAGGGCGCACTCCTCGAGCATGATCGAGATTTTCCAGCCGTTCGGCGTCGGCCAGTAGTAGAGCTGAATGGGTTCGTGGGGCATGATCGCCGGCCTCGCCGCGTTCGCGCGGGGCCCGCCTCGCATGTGACGAGGCGCCCGCTTTCGGCGGCATCGTAGCGGCGAATCGACCGGGCGCAACGACTTTCGCCGGGCGCGCCCGTCGACGCCGCCGCGCGATGACAATCGATTCCTATCGAGAGCCTCGAGCCCACGAACGCGCGCCCGCTTGCGCGCCGCGACCGGCACTCGCCTCGTCGCGGCGCCACACGCCCCTCGACGCCCGATCCCGCATCGGCGATCGGAAGCTTGCGCTTGCCGAGCAGGCTGATCAGACCGGGCGAAAACGCCGCACGCCGAGTCTGATCAGCCGTTGCACGTCAAAGGCGGCCGCCTCAGGAGGCGGGGGGCGTCTCGGTCGGCGCCGCCGGAGCGGGAGCGACCTTCTTGCGCTTGACCGGCGCGCGCTTGGCTGCGGCCTTCTTGGCGGTCTTCTTCGCGGCCTTCTTCGGCGCGGCTTTCCTGGCGGCTTTCTTCGGCGCCGCTTTCCTGGCGCCCTTCTTCACCGCGGCTTTGCGCGTGGCCTTCTTCGCGACGACCTTACGAGCCCCCTTCTTGGCGGCGGTTTCCTTGGTCGCCTTCTTGGCGACGGTCTTCTTTGCGGTCTTCCTGGCGGCGGTTTTCGTCGCCGACTTCTTCGCAGCAGCTTTCGCCATTGTGTTGCGTCCCTCTGGATCGTTTTCCTCGTGCGCGCTTTTCGCGCGAGGAAAAGCGTTGACAAAGTTAACTTTGTTTTCTCGCAGAGCAAGCCGAGTCGCTGCGACTCGAGCGCCTTCGCGTCGAGGTCCATCGAATTATCGCGCGCACTCGCGCCGCTCGGCGCCGCGCGCGAACGCGAGGCGAAGCGAGGCCGCGAGCGCCGCGGCTTTCGTCGCGCGCCGACGCGGAGCGCCGCGCCGCGGGCGCGATTCGGCACCGCTCTATCGCGGTGACGCCTTGTTTTCCAGGCGATTCCGAGAGTCGCGGTCAGCGACGCGCGACGCGTCGATTTGGCGCGCGCGCCGCGCGGCGAAGGCTCCGCGCATCGTCGAGGCGCGCGTGCGCGGTCGGCGCCGCGTTCCGAAACGACGCCCGACGACTGCGTTTCGCGATCGAATTTTTCTTGGAGACAGACGACATATTTTTGTCGCGCGCGCGTCGAGTTCGCGCTCGCGCGCTTGGTGATTCGCTGCGAATCATCTGATTCGCGCGAATCGATCGCGCGCGAATCAGAGGCCGAGTCGCTTCTTCAGCGCATCGCTGACGGCTTGCGGATTGGCCTTGCCGCCGGTCGACTTCATCACCTGTCCGACGAACCAGCCGAGCATGCCGGGCTTGGCCTTGGCCTGCTCGGCTTTGTCCGGATTGGCGGCGACGACCTCTTCGACCGCGCGCTCGATCGCGCCCGCGTCGGTGACCTGACGAAGGCCGCGCGCTTCGACGAGCGCACGCGGATCGGCGCCCTTGTCCGAGCCGAGCAGCGTCGTCAGAACATCCTTGGCGATCTTGCCGGAAATGACGCCCTCGCCGATGAGGTCGACGAGGCTCGCGAGCGCGCCGCTGCTCAGTCCGGCCTCGGCGACCGCCAGCCCTTGAGCGTTGGCGTAGGCGGAGAGATCGCCCATGATCCAATTGGCGACCGCCTTGGCGTCGCGCTTCGCCCCGCCGTGCTTGACCGCCTCCTCGAAGAAATCGGCGGTCTCCTTGTCGGCGACGAGGATCGTCGCGTCGTAGGGCGAGAGCCCGTAATCGGCGATGAAGCGCGCCTTCTTGGCGTCGGGCAGCTCGGGCAGATAGGCGGCGAGCGCGTCGACGTAGGCCTCGTCGAGCTCGAGCGGCAGGAGATCGGGGTCGGGGAAATAGCGGTAGTCGTGCGCCTCCTCCTTGGAGCGCATCGAGCGCGTCTCGCCGCGGACGGGATCGAACAAGCGCGTCTCCTGCTTGATCGCGCCGCCGTCCTCGAGGACCGCGATCTGACGGCGCGCCTCGACCTCGATCGCCTGGCCGATGAAGCGGATCGAGTTGACGTTCTTGATTTCGCAGCGCGTGTTGAGCGGCTCGCCGGGACGGCGCACCGAGACGTTGACGTCGGCGCGCAGATTGCCCTTCTCCATGTCGGCGTCGGACGAGCCGACGTAGCGCAGGATGGTGCGCAGCTTGCTCACGTAGGCCTTGGCTTCGTCGGCCGAGCGCATGTCGGGCTTGGAGACGATCTCCATCAGCGCGACGCCCGAGCGGTTGAGATCGACCAAGCTCATCGTCGGCGACTGGTCGTGCAGCGACTTGCCGGCGTCCTGTTCGAGATGCAGGCGCTCGATGCCGACCTTGATCGACTGATCGGGCGTCAGATCGACCTGGATCTCGCCTTCGCCGACGATCGGATTCTTGTACTGCGAAATCTGGTAGCCCTGCGGCAGATCCGGGTAGAAGTAGTTCTTGCGGTCGAAAGTCGAGCGGAGGTTGATCTTCGCCTTGAGCGCTAGTCCGGTGCGCACCGCCTGCGCGACGCATTCGCGGTTGATGACCGGCAGCATGCCGGGCATGGCGGCGTCGACGAGCGAGACGTGCGTGTTGGGCGCGCCGCCGAAGGCGGTGGAGGCGCCCGAGAACAGCTTGGCGCGCGAATTGACCTGCGCGTGAATCTCCAGGCCGACGACGACTTCCCAGTCGCCGGTGGCGCCCTTGATGAGCTTCGAATTCGCCGCTGTCGCCGACATTTTCCGTTTCCCAAACTTCGCCTATCGCCGTCGGAGCCGACGCCGCTCGCCTACGCCCACCAGGCTTGCGGCGAGGGGAGGCCGCCCGTCGATTGCTCGATCGCGCCGCCGAGCGTGAACAGCGTCTCTTCGTCGAACGGCCGGCCGATGACTTGCAGCCCGAGCGGCAGCCCCTCCGCCGACAGCCCGGCGGGAGCGACGAGCCCCGGCAGTCCCGCCATGTTGACCGTCACGGTGAATACGTCGTTGAGATACATTTCGACCGGGTCCGCCGAGCCCTTCTCGCCGATGCCGAAGGCGGCCGACGGCGTCGCCGGCGTCAGGATCGCGTCGACGCCGTCGGCGAAGACCGTTTCGAAGTCGCGTTTGATGAGCGTGCGGATTTTCTGCGCGCGCACATAATAAGCGTCGTAATAGCCGGCGGACAAGACGTAGGTGCCGATCATCAGGCGGCGGCGCACTTCCGCGCCGAACCCCTTCGCGCGCGTATTCTCGTAGAGTTCGGAGATGTCGGCGCCGCTCTCGCGCAAGCCGTAGCGCACGCCGTCGTAGCGCGCCAGATTGCTCGAGGCCTCGGCCGGCGCCACGATGTAGTAGGCAGGCAGGGCGTGGCGCGTGTTGGGCAGCGAGACGTCGACGATTTTCGCGCCCGCCGCGCTGAGCCAATCCGCGCCGCGCCGCCACAGCGCCTCGATCTCGGCGTTCATGCCCTCGAGGCGGTACTCGCGCGGGATGCCGATCGTCAGCCCCTTCACGGAAGCGCCGACCGCCGCTTCGTAGTCGGGCACCGCCGCGTCGGCGCAGGTCGAATCCCTGGGATCGGCGCCCGCCATCGAGCGCAGCATGATCGCGCAGTCGCGCACGGTGCGCGCGAGCGGTCCGGCCTGATCGAGCGAAGAGGCGAAGGCGACCATGCCGTAGCGCGAGCAGCGCCCGTAGGTCGGCTTGATCCCGGCGATCCCGGTGAACGCGGCGGGCTGGCGGATCGATCCGCCGGTGTCGCTCGCCGTCGCGGCCATGCACAGGCGCGCCGCGACCGCCGCGGCCGAGCCGCCCGACGAGCCGCCCGGCGTCAACAGGCCGCGCTTGTCGCCGGCGAGCGCCGCGCGCGCCTTCTCGACGCTCCAGTTCGGCGGCAGCCAGGGCGAGGCCACCGGGCCGTAACAGGAGGTTTCGTTCGACGAGCCCATGGCGAACTCGTCCATGTTCAACTTGCCGAGCATCACCGCGCCGTCGCGCCAAAGATGTTCGGTGACGGTCGATTCGTAAGGCGGCTTGAAGCCGTCGAGGATATGGCTGCACGCCTGCGTGTGCACGCCCTTGGTCGCGTAGAGGTCCTTGACGCCGATCGGCAGGCCCTCGAGCGGCCCGGCGGCGCCGGTGGCGAGCCGCGCGTCGCTCGAGCGCGCCATTTCGAGCGCGCGCTCCGGCGTCGTCGCGACATAGGCGTTCAGGCCCTTGGCGCGCTCCATCGCGCGCAGGTGCGCCTCGGTCAGCTCGACGCTGGAAACTCGGCGCGATCGCAACGCGTCGCGGCCTTCGGCGAGCGTCAGGGAGGTGAGGTCGGTCAAGTCGGGTTCCATTTCAAACGAATGAGAAAAGCGGCGCAGCGCGTCATTCGATGACCTTGGGCACGACGAAGAATCCGTCTTCGGCGAACGGCGCGTTGGCCAGGATCGCCGGCTCGATCTCGCCGTCGGTCACTACGTCCTCGCGCATCGGCAGCCGCATCGGGATGACCGAGGTCATCGGGTCGACGCCGGAGACGTCCACCGCGCTCAATTCCTCGACGAAGGCGAGGATGGCGTTGATCTCGTCTTGCAGATGCGGAACCTCCGCGTCGGTCACGGCGATGCGCGCGAGATGCGCGATGCGGCGGACGGCGTCCTGATCGACGGACATGACGATTCCTTCGGGTCACGCTGTTTTGAAAGCGCGCCCCTATAGCATCGCACGCTTCGCCGTGGCAACGCGCGACGCTCCGCTGGCGGCGCCCCGGCTCGAATCCCGGCCTGCGACATTCGGCTCTCGGCCGGTTGCGAAGGCTGTGACGAGGTGACAATTTGTCGGGATGACGGACATGCTCTTCCTTCCCGGCGCCGGCGCGAGCGCCGCCTTCTGGCGTCCCGTGGCGGATCGGCTCGATCTCGATCGAAGGCGGCGCTTCTTCGCGTGGCCGGGGCTGGGGAACGAGCCGCGTGATCAAAATGTCCGAGGTGTGGACGATCTTGTTTCGATGGTCCTCTCGGAAATCGACGGGCCGGCGGATCTGATCGCCCAATCGATGGGCGGCCTTGTCGCCGTGCGGGTGGCGCTCGTAGCGCCGGGAAAGGTGCGCCGCCTGGTGCTGACCGCTGCATCGGGGGGCGCGCCGATGAGCGACTTGGGCGCAGCCGATTGGCGAGCCGAGTACCAGCGAGAATTTCCAGCGGCCGCCCTTTGGATAACCGAGGTTCACGAAGACTTGTCGTCGCGGCTCGCCTCGATCGGCGCGCCATGCCTGCTCCTTTGCGGCGACGCCGACGCGATAAGCCCGCCGTCGGTCGGCCGTCGGTTGTGCGAATTGCTGCCCGACGCGCGCCTTCATATTGTCCAAGGCGGCGATCACGACTTGGCGCAGACGCACGCGGCGCAGGTGGCGACCTTGATAAGGGAGCACCTTCGCTGAAGGCCCGCATTCCCTCGCCGCGCGGAAATGCGAATGGGGACTCGACCGCTCCGCGGCCAGGGAGACTGCATCGCGCTATCCCGACGCCCGAACGGGACGAAATTCGGCGCCGCTCGGTTTGCCGCCGCCTCGACGGTCGTGCTAGCCAATCGGCGATGTCCGCCGTGCTTAACCTCGAAGACCTCGCCGCGATTCTGCCCGCCAAGGCGCGGCTGATCGGCGTGGATCTCGGAACCAAGACGATCGGGCTCGCGCTCAGCGACGTCGAGCGGCGCATCGCGACGCCGCTCGTCACCCTCGCGCGCGCCCAGTTCTCGAAGGACGCGCAGGCGCTGAGCGCGCAAATCCACAAGTTCGAGGCTTTCGCGCTCATTGTCGGCCTGCCGCTCAACATGGACGGCGGCGAAGGTCCGCGCGTTCAGGCGACGCGCGCCTTCGCGCGCAATTTCGCCCGCGTCGATCCGACGCCGGTCGCCTTCTGGGACGAGCGCCTGTCGACCGCGGCGGTCAATCGCGCGCTGATCGCCAACGACGTTTCGCGCGCGCGCCGGGCGGAAGTCGTCGACAAGATGGCGGCGGCCTATATCCTGCAAGGCGCGCTCGACCGCCTCGCGCGAATCGCGCGCGAGCGCCGCGCGGCCGATCCGCCCCGCTGATGCCACACGCGACAATTCGACCAATAGTCAAACAATACACGCTTGCGGCTCGATCCGACCGCGAGTACACTTTATGCGCGCATCAAGGGTTTCGTTATTTCCGGCTTTGGGGGCGTGCGATGGTCGTTTATTCGAGGGGCGCAAATGGCCACAAGCAGGACCGGCGCCGATCTGTCGTTCATGCGCCTTCGTCTATCCTCGATCAAACCGCGAGCCGGGCCGCGGAGGAGGCGGCGGTCGCCGGCTATATCGCGGACATGACGGCTCAGCTCGAATCGATGGCGGGTGCGGCGGGGCTCGATCTGCTCGCCTATTTTCTCGCCATGGCGCGTGCGGAAGCCGCCGAGCAGCTCCGCGCGCCGTGCGAGGCCTTGCGCGCGCTTTAGCTAGCGGGCGCTACTCTCCCCGTCGGCGCCGAGCAGCGCCACGCGATTGCCGCCGCAATATTCGATTCGCCCGGCCAGATCGAGCTCGACGATCGCCTGGCGGATCGTCTTCACGTCGAGCTCCGCGGCGCGAGCGAGGTCGTCGATCGAAATCGGCGTGGGCCCGAGCAGCGCCTCGACGCGCCGGCGATCGCCGTCGCCGCCGGCGAACTCCCGCGTCGCCGCCTCGTCGAGCGAGTCGCCGGAGCGCGCGCGCGGCGTCGCCTCGGGATCGACGCCGAACAGCGGATGCTCGCCCCACAGGGGCTCGCCGGCCTCGCCCGGGGCTTCCTCGAAGTTCGAGAAGGGGTCGCGCGCGCGCAAGGGGTCGACGACGCAAAGGACGTCCTCGAGGCGCGCGCAGAGGTTGGCGCCGTCGCGCAGCAGGTCGTTCGCCCCTTCCGCGCGCGGATCGAGCGGCGAGCCGGGCGCGGCGAAGACCTCGCGGTTCTGCTCGGCGGCGAACTTGGCGGTGATGAGCGATCCGGAGCCGCGCGCCGCCTCGACCACCACCGTGCCGAGCGCCAGGCCGGACACGAGGCGGTTGCGGCGCGGAAAGTCGCGGCCGCGCGGCTCCCATTCCAGCGGCATTTCCGAAAGAATCGCGCCGTACTCGGCGATCCGCGGCAACAGCGCGACCGCCTCGGGCGGATAGGGCTTCATGTGACCGCCCGCCAGCACGCCGATCGTGCCGGTCTCCAGCGCCGCGACGTGGGCGCGCTGGTCGATGCCGCGCGCCAGGCCGGACACGACGACGTATCCCGCCTGGCCGAGGCCGCGCGCCAGCCGGTCGGCGAACGTCAGGCCGGCGGCCGAGGCGTTGCGCGAGCCGACGATGGCGATGGCCGGCTGCTGCAACGCCTCCTCGCGGCCGCGTAAGGCGAGGATCGGCGGCGCGGAGTCGATCTGGCGCAGCGCCGGCGGGTATTCCGGCTCGCCCAGGGCGATGAAGCGGACGCCGTTCTTGCGGGCGAGGGCGAGTTCGCGCTCGATCTCCTCCATGCCGGCGACGCGGATCGGCCGCTTCGCGCCGCCGCGCCGGGCGAGATCGGGCAGCGCGTCGAGCGCGGCGCGCGCGCCGCCGCAATTGTTGATCAGCGCGCGGAAGGTGCGGGGGCCGACGTTCTCCGAACGGATCAGCCGCAGCCAGTCGAACCTCTGGTCGTCGCTGAGCCGCGCGCCCCTGGGCTTCGTGTTCACGCTCAGCCCTTCCCGCCGATTTTCGCTTCCGTTCCCGCGACCAGGCGGCCGATATTGGCGCTGTGCTTGATCCACAGCAGCAGCGCCAGCGCGCCGAAAACGGTAGCGACGTCGCTGCGCCCCATCGCCTGCGCCACGAGCGGCGCCGCGGCGCTGGCGGCGAGCGCGGCGGCCGAGGAATAGCGGGTCGCGGCCGCGATCGCGAGCCAGACCAGCGCGAAGGCGATCGCCGCGGGCCAGAAGGCGCCGATCAGTCCGCCGACGAAGGTCGCGACGCCCTTGCCGCCGCGAAAGCGGAGCCAGACGGGATAGAGATGGCCGAAGAACGCGCCCGCCGCGCCCGCCAGGCCCGCCGCCTCGTCGTGGAACAGCGCCACCGCGAGCAGGCAAGCCAGCGTCGCCTTCAGCGCGTCGAGGACCAGCGTCGCGGCGGCGAGGTCCTTGCGGCCGGTGCGCAGCACGTTGGTGGCGCCGATGTTGCCCGAACCGACGCTGCGCAAGTCCGCGGTTCCCGCGAGCCGGGTCAGCAGCAGGCCGAAGGGGATCGAGCCGAGCAGGTAGCCCAAGGCGAGCGCAAGAGCCGCGAAAACGCCATTCAGAGAAATCGCCATGGACGGCGTTCGCCTCGCAACGCTAAAAAGCCCGGCGCGAAGCCTATTCGTGCGCGACCCGTCCCGCAACCAGCGTCATCTTGACGCGGCCCTCGAGCCGCGCCTCGTCGAACGGCGTGTTGCGGCAGCGCGAATGCAGCGTCGCCGGATCGAGCACGAACGGCGCCTCGGGGTCGAAGCGGATCAAGTCGGCCGGCGCGCCGACCGCCAGGCGGCCGCTGGCGAGGCCGAGGATTTCCGCCGGCCGGATCGTCATCGCGCGCAACAGGCGCGGCAACTCGATGCGGCCCGCCGAAACGAGACGCAGGCTCGCCGCGAGCATCGTCTCGACGCCGATCGCGCCCGCCGCCGCCTCAGCGAACGGCAGCCGCTTGGTCTCGACGTCCTGCGGATCGTGATCGGAGACGATCACGTCGATGAGGCCGGAGTTCACCGCCTCGACGAGCGCGAGCCGCTCGTCCTCGCCGCGCAGCGGCGGATTCAGTTTGAGGAAGGTGCGGTAGTCGCCGACGTCGTTCTCGTTGAGCGTGAGATGGTTGATCGAGACGCCGCAACTGACGGGCAGCCCCGCCTGGCGCGCCCGCGCCATCGCCTCGAGCGAGAGCCGGTTGGAGACCAAGACCGCGTGATAGCGCGCGCCGGTCAGCGCGACGACGCGCAGATCGCGCTCGAGCACGATCGTTTCGGCTTCGCGCGGAACGCCGGCGAGGCCGAGCCTGCTGGCGCGCTCGCCCTCCGCCATGACCCCGTCGCCGCGAAGGTCGCGATCCTCGCAAAAGTGCATGACCAGCGCGCCGAAATCGCGCGCGTAGGTCAGCGCGCGCCGCATCGTCTGCGCGTTGGCGAGGCTGAAGGGGCCGTCGGAGAAGGCGACGGCGCCGGCTTCGGCGAGCAGGCCGATCTCGGCGATCTCGCGCCCCTCGAGGCCCTTGGTCAGAGCCGCGCAGGGCAGTATCCGGACCTTGGCGGTGGCGCGCGCGCGGCGCAGGATGAAGTCGACCACGGCCGGATCGTCGACCGGCGGATTGGTGTCGGGGCGCGCGACGAGCGTCGTCACGCCGCCCGCCGCCGCGGCGGCGCTGGCGCTGGCGATCGTCTCGCGGTGCTCGGCGCCGGGCTCGCCGATGAAGGCGCGCATGTCGATGAGCCCCGGCGCGACGACGTCGCCTTCGCAATCGATCAGCCGCGCGTCGGCGGGGACGGCCTGGCGCGTCACACCCTCGCCGAGCGCCGCGATTCTGCCGTCGACGACCAGCGCGCCGCCGCGCGATTCGCGCATCTCGGCGGGATCGATCAGCCGGGCGTCGAGAAAGGCGATGGGGCGAGGATGGGGCACGGGCGTTTGGATTAGCCGCGCCCGGGCGCGCAGGCAAGGCCCGCGAACCCGACTTGCCTCCCGACTTGCCTCTTGTCTACGCCGGCAAAACCGTTTAGAGGGCGCCTCTGCCGCACGCGAGGGCCCTCCCGTCGCGAAGGCCTGCGCGCCCGTAGCTCAGCTGGATAGAGCACCAGACTACGAATCTGGGGGTCGGGAGTTCGAATCTCTCCGGGCGCGCCATTAAAATCAATGGCTTGCACAAACGTCATCTCGTCCGCGCTTCCCAGAATTACAATTGGGAAGCACATGGGAAGCAGCGGCAGATATTTCTGCCGCGGGCTTCGCGCAGTCGGCGTGCAATCCTCCAACTGCCGCAGCGCCCGCGCGCTGAACTGGGGCGTGACCAATCGCCGCTGGCCCATCGCTGAGGCGAGCGTGGCGGATACCCATTCATCCGGCGGGGCAATCGGCGCTCGTCTATCGGGTCGGCCGCGGCCTGGACGACCGATCAGCCTGGGCTATTTACCATCTGTCGAGCATGGCCTTGACAACGCCGACGAACGATGCGCGACGCCGCCAAAGCGCGCGCCCGTGGAGGCAAAGAAGGAATTCTTTTGGCCCCAGCAGCCCCCGGGAGGGGGGATTGAAGGTCGAGAGGGGGGCCTTCACATTTCCCCGCAGAGAATTTTCTAGAATTTCGGCACATTGTACTCATATTGCACGTGTAATATTCGCGCTCGCCTTGGTTTTGATTCGGGTCCATATTGGAGCTTATGCGACTTCGAGGCGGGAGAGACCGTCACCGGCTGCCTAGCCCCGGAAGTCGCGCCTTGTGTAGCCTCGCTCGCGGAGACCCGGCGGTCCCTTATCTGCGATCAATTCGCGAAAATGCGCCGCCTGCGTTTCATAGTAGGCAACCGCTTTCGCGATAGCCTTTCGGCGCTCTTTGTTTTCTGAACTCGTTGCGGCGAGTTCTCGCCTATGCGCCCGCAAACTGTTTTCTATCCGGCTGATCGTTCGCCCCATGTCGTGTTGCTTCACGCGCAGCGTTTGCGGATAAACTCCCGTCACGACATACGGACGGCGCAGCTCGGAGTCGTACACTTCCCGCTGACTGGACCAGAGCGCGTGCGCTATTGGTTTATCGTGGTGCCGTTCCAGCAATTTTATAATTACTTCTTCGGCCTCTGCTTCCGTTACCGGAAATAATGTCCCTATGTACGCGCGTGCGTTGCAGAACGTGAATGTCTCAGAAAGTCTATGCCACGAGACGCAGGCGTTATTTATCACTATCGGCGAGCCGCTATTCGCCAATGGTTTTGGAAGTAAAATTAAATTGTGATCGGCCATTTTTAGAGCAGCGGCACCTAATACGCGTTTGGCGTATTCTTTCAAAGTTGGTTTGAGTTCATTGTCTTTGTCTCTAGTCATTCGCATAAAGTCAATTATCGCTGTTCCTACGTGCAATTGTTCTTTTGCTTTTCTGTCCAGCCAATCCACCCCGTCGAGCGACACAAACCGCAGAAATTGCGTTACACCCAACATATTCGGTTCATCTGTGCTCCCGACGCTCAGCGCGATATCAACAACCAAACGCCGCTCGCGCCCCTCAGAGTCCTGATAGTCATATGTCCATCGGTGGCCGTCGGGGTCGCCGCAATGGGTTGAGATCACTACGAGATCATAGGGCAACCATTCCAGCATTTCGCCGACGTCGCGAACATTTGCACCTTCGTTGCGATACGTGCGGACGAATGCACCACGCGGCGCGAGCAGACGTTCTGCGGCCCTAATTTCGCGGGCCTCGTCTTCCTTGTTCGGGTCTACTAGACAAACGAAGCTCATGCCCGGTTCTTTGGGCTGTTCCGCAGCGAACCCGTTGAGCGTCGCAATCCCCATGTTAGGGTAGCGATATATATGCGTAGACGGCACATCGGAGACGCCGAAGCCATACGGCAGGCCGCCAGTTACGAACGTGATGGACCCCCTCACCGGAATTGGCAGCGGTCCGCAGAGCGCCAGCAGTTCCGCTTTCAGTTGTCCCAAAAGATCGGTTAGCGGCGCATCGCGATTCTCGTACACGGCATAGAATTGTTCGAGAATTTCGTCGCGTAAAGTTTCATCGACTTCGGGGACTAGGCACAGTCCAGCCCCCAACGCATACGCATAGTTTGCGGCAATCACCTGTGCGATGTCGTTCCCCTCCTCGCACACCACGAGATGCGGCGCTTTCGACGCCACCGGGTCGCGCGGCGAAGGGCTGTCATTGAAATGCATGTCGCAACGTGCGCGGAGTGCTTTGAGCAGCCCTAACCCGATATGCTCGCGGCCCCATTGTAGCGGCTCCTTTGGGCGCGATCCGTAAATGCGGTCGATATCATCGTTGCTCTGGATCAATCGGAGCGTGGGGCGCAGTCGCGGCGCAAAGTTCGCCGTGAGGTACGCCGACGTTTCGGCAGGCATCCCCGCCAAAAACACCGTTTCAGCTTTTCCTCTGCCCAGCGCGTTGTTCAATCGGATTGCTTCCGCTTCCCGATCCGCTCGCATCATGCGCGGGCCTTCCAGAACCGGGACATACTGACCGGGCGCGGCCAAGGCGCACGACATGCGAGCCGCGAGCTGGGCGTCGTCTGTAATCACCATCGTGCGACAAAGCGTCGGACAGCGCATGGCCCCCCCTGTTCCTATGCCTACTTCCACTGTTGCATAATTCAAGATTTTTGTGCCGGGGGCCGCCTTCAATGAAATCAATGAGTTATGCGGTGCAGAAATTAGGCGCATAAAGGTCCGCTCCCCGCCCAACGCAGACGGTTAGCGCCCACGGGCGCGCTCCCGCCAATCGCCGGCTTTTCATGACGACGAATCCCGATCGCTCCAGGTGCTCCACAAGCCGCTTGGCGACGATCCGCGCCATCATCTCGGCGGCGTCCTGCTTCCGCTTGCGCCCGTCGAAGCGCAGCGCAAACGCGAGGGCGTCGGCGAGGTCTTCGGTTGAGGCGGGGCGAAGGTCGTCGGACATGGTGGCCAGGATAGTCGGCTTGTGGGAACAAATAAAGAACATAGACCGTTATGAATCTGCGTCATAAAGGCCGCGGCATCGACCACGGATTGTTGCCCACTGCGCGGAAAAGAGCGAAGTTGTTCAAGAGGTGACGGCGGAAGGGGGGGCCATGTCGAAAAGGGTGTTGTCGCGGGCCGCTGCGATCGGATTGCTGGCGGTTTTATCTGCGTGTTCCGACTCAGCCGACGTATTCCCCCTTAATCCGGCCGCCCGGGAACTTGGGCCTGTTAAGGCGTCATTCGTCCGCACAGGTGTTGGGCGCGGGCCAGTGACCGTTACCATGGCCGACGGCGAAGTGCTGACAGGCGAATACCGAGTCGCGTTTGGGACCAGCGAAGCGTTCGCGTTTTCGGGAAGCCAATCGGCAAGCGCGATCGTTATAGCCGATGGTCCCGTGCAATTCGTAGTGACGGGTCCGAAGACACAACTGCTTTGCCGAGGAACGAGCAATGTAATGGGCCACGGCAGCGGACAATGTCAGAATGCGGAAGGGGCGGTTTGGGCGATCAGTTGGTAGGTCGCCAGCCACCATATCGCGAGGAAGGTTTCGGCAAGGGGTAAGCCCCGCTCGTGTTCCGCGTTCGGCTTAGGTGAGGATGGCCCGCGGGTGACGAGCCCTCGCCGATCTGGAACGCGACGCTTTCGCGCAATGACGAAGCCCGATCGCTCCAGATGCTCGACAAGGCGCTTGGCGACGATCCGCGCCATCATCTCAGCAGCGTCGTGCTTCCGTTTTCGGCCATCGAAGCGCAGCGCGAACGCGAGGGCCTCGGCGAGGTCATCAGGCGTGGCGGGCGTGAGGCGATCTTGGCTGTCGATCATGCGGGAGACCGTAGCGCGGCGAAGCGAACAAGACAAGAACGCGTTGTGCGGCGTGCGGCGCAGAAGCATTTCGGCGCTCAGGAAACAGACGTGAATATCCGCAACGAAATCTCATGGGGCGGTTTCTCGGCTGTGCTTTTCGTGCAATGCTTAATGGTGATCGGAGCGTACACGATCCATTTGCATACGAGCTAAACTCGACACTCGCGGGGCCGGGTCGCGCATGTCACAGTGGGGCAAGAGACCAAGCTACGTACAACAGCGCCGCAGCGCCTCCCGCTTGGACAAAGAGCGCGATAAGGATGGAAAATATCTTGTTGCGATCAGCCGCATAGCTGATGCACTTGAAGGAACAAAGACTCAAGAGCAAACCGATGATGACAAGCGCGCCTCTCGTGAAAAGCTGACGATCTGGTTGCTTGTGTTCACGGTTATTTTCACTGGTCTCGCCGACGTAATTTTTTACGCTACTTTGCGTGATTCCCACGAAAATTCTATGGAACAATTGGGTAGGTTGGACAAACAGCTCGGGCTGATGGCTGACAGTTCCCGGCAGACCGACGTTCAAATTGCCGTCAATAAGGACCTCGCGGCGGCGGCGAAAGACCAAGCTGACGCCGCTCGACAAGGCGCTGCGGTGGCTCGTGATAATATCGTCGCCGGATCGCGCGCTTGGGTTGGCCCAAATGGAGCTACCATCGAAGGGACTCCGGCTATAGGCAACTCTGTCGACTTTGTGATCACTTATCAAAATAGTGGACGGCAACCCGCCACTGGTTTCGTACCTGCTGGGGACGTTTTCACTTTGACGACGGACGATGCAGGTCGTTCCGTTTCTAAAATATCGGAAAATGTCGAAAAGTGTCGAGCGCAGCCGCCGATTGCAGGGGCCGAAGTTGTCTACCCGTCGACTGGATTCAGCGGCAATCAATATCGAACGACAGTTGATAAATCCTTAATTGACGACGAAGTCGTTAAAGGAGATAAACTGATAGTCATGACAGGTTGCTTCGCTTACATCACTTTCGATACGGCACATCACAGCGCATATTGTTTCTATTTCCGAAATGGAACCACAAAACCGCCAAATCTTAGTTTCTGTGTGAATGGCAGCTACGCCGACTAAACAGCCTGTCACAATTAGTACTCCTAACAGCGCGCGCCTGATCACGGCGCTTACTTATCTTCATTGATCATCCAATTTATGTGGGAATCCGGCCGGCGAGGGCTTGTGGCGACTGCGTCAACAGACCGCGGATTACCGGGGCGAAACTCGACAGCAAGTTGATCATCGACCGGCGCGATGGAGACCCACCACACAGGGCGACAGCATGTTCGCGCGTTCAAATTTATGACGCCGTCGCGGCCGACGGGCTTGGATAAGGATACCTGAGAATCGCCCTGGGATTGCTTTCGGTTGTGACAATCTCCCACTGCAAGGCAAAGGCCTGAGTGCCGCTTGGAGTCACGAATTGGCCGGCCGAACCCGAGCTGCGGGCGCATATTAAGCCAGTGACGACATCGACGTAGCACGGGGAAAATAGGACCGGCTGACGGGAAAAATTGGCTCGAAAATACGTGCCTTGCTCGGTGACGAGGATGCAGTGAGTATCGCGGGGCGGTGATGTATCAAGCCATTCCTTCGGTCGAACTGGAAGGCGTAAGACATACTCTTTTCCAAAGGAGACTACGGTTGTTCCATTTGCATTGATCAACGTGGGTCCAGTTACATCAACGGGGAATTCCGGGCCTAACGGCAATGCAAACTTTTCACCGCCCGGGGTTGGGTCTTCTGCAACGATTGCGACACATGCACCTAACCCGTGCCGCCAGAAGAACAAATCGCCCGAATTCAGCTGGGCAAATCTAGTGATTCTCGGCGCGGGAACGATCTGCATCGCAACGTCTTTCCTATGAACGGTATTGGGTTGATCGCACTCCTACCGCTGCAACGGGCCCACCAGGATGGCCCAGTAATATTCTGCCGCGCCTTGCATTGTCAGGTTCCCGTCGCTTGAGACATTGCGATGAGCCTGCATGCCCGCCGGACGCAAAAATAACGTCTCGCGATCGTCCCCGACGGACATCATCTCGTTGCAGCTATTGTCGGTGCCAGCATCATTCATGGAATACATGATCTGGCTTGCACGGGGACCGCCGTACCCGCCCAGCCAAATTCGGCAACGGGCCACCGCATTTCCGCTTCGATAGATTACGGCCGAGAAGTGATCGGCATCGATCCGCCTGAACGTGAAATCGATGTCGCGGTGACGATCCTTCAGTTCGCTCAACGACCCCTCGAAAAGCTTGGCAATGTAGTTAAAGCTTTCCGTCAAGAAGGTGTCCCGATCACGGTCGTTGAACTCCTTCGCTATACGAAGATTGCTTGAACGCACCACAGGCGATTCATTCGTTGTGGGCCGAACGGCGGAGTTGCTGGCTGACGGGGCGGGCTGAACCGGGCGCGAGACGCTCGATTTGCCTGTTTCGAGCGCGGAGCGAATCGCCTTAGTGATATCCAAAAACGCGTCGTCCAAGTTCGGCCACTTGGTAACGGGCTTGCCGTCTTTTGGCACGGCCATCAGGCCGCGGAACGGTGTTCCGTCCTGCCAATCGCAGGGCCGTAAAACAACGGGGATCACCCGAGCCACTCCAGCGATATGCCGTTCCATTGCGCGTTTGACTTCAATATCGTAGCAATAGTCGGAAGCCAGAAAATCTGGTGACAGCAACAACAAGATCACGTCGGCTGCATCCAGATTCGCATCGATCTCCTGAACAAACGGTGCTCCTGCAACTATCCGACGATCATGCCAAGTCTCCACGACACCTTGCCGTTTTAGCATAGCTAGGTGTACGTCTAATTGGTCGCGAAGGTCTTCGTCTCTATGGCTGTATGAGAAGAAAAGTTGCGCCACGGTTCGATCCCTTGGAATGGCGTGGTTCTGAATTGGATTGAGTCGAAAGGCACAATGGACCGCGCCGGACGCGATTCCAAGATGATTCGCAACGCTGGCGGCGCGTCGTTCGCGAGAATTTTGCCGGCTGAAATGTGAGGACGGTCGCCGTTTATCGTTGCTTCCCTGTGCGCGAGCCGTTTGGCTTCGGAGCCTTTGCGTCGGCGAGCGCGTCTTGGCGTCGGACGCCAGCGGGCATCAAAGAACCTCTTCGTTACGGAGCCTAGCAGCGATCGTTTCATACTGAGCGATAGCGCGTAGCAGATACTCAATCTGCCGTTGGGTCGTATCAGTCCAGGGGCCGTTACCCTTGCGCTCTCCAAGGCGCATTTCACCGGATACCAGCGGGTCTAATTGAGCCCGCAATTCGGGAAGACGTTGCTCTTGGATATCGCGCAAGTAGTCGAGTAGAAACTGACGCCGATCGAACATGGTCGCCACTCCTTTGAAGGCAGCATAACGGAAGGAGATGTCACGCGCGAGGCCCGCAGGTCGGTCGATGTCTCGTCTTTGTCGGGGGGCATGTCGCGGCCGACCGCGGTCACGCGGGCGAATCCGCTCAAATGGAGAGAGGTCGCGGCGCAATTTGCCGCTTGGTGGCTATCGCGTGCACATACGACGTCCCAGCAAAGTTTGATCGTGTGTGTAGAGTAGCAAGCGCAGACGGTGGCCGAGCGTATGTTGGGGCCGCGCCGCGCGCTGCTCGACCAAATGTTCTTAAGCAGCGTGACGATGTTCGCGGTGGCTGCCGCGCGCGCGGCCTCGGGGATAACCGGATAGGTCAAGTGCCGAGCATGCCACCGAGTGACTCGTCGAACGGCTACGGACGCTCAGAGGCGGCCATCTAATTTGGCGAAGGGTTCCCAATCCTTTCCAGCGCTCTTGGCCGTCTGCGGCGGGCGGAAGGCCCGGCGCGGGGCTGTCCACCAGCGATGGCGATGATCGGGGCGCTAGGGGCAGCCTTAAGCACGTTGGCCGTTCCCCGCCAGTTCGGATCGCCGTAGGCCGGCTAGGGCTCCTTACGCCAAACGGCTTGAAAGCCGGCACCGCCACGCCATCGCCGTTCCCGCCGGTAACCAGCCCGACGCAGCGCCGCGCCCAATTCGCCGGGATGGGCATGCCCTCGCCAGCGCCGGCGTAGCGAAGCCTGAAGAGTTGGCAGCGACAGCCCTTCGCGCTGCACGTCGAGATCGTGTGATCGAAGTTGATGGTCTGGCACCCAGTGCCGGGCTCTGCGTTTACGGACGCTCAAGGGTGGCCTTCTAACTCGGGCATGCATTCCACCCGCCCCCGCGCTCTTGGCCATCTGCGGCGGGCGGGAGGCCCGCCGCGACCCACTCGACGCCATGCTCAACGAGGCGACGGATCGACGAACCAAATTCGGGAACTCGCTAACCGTGCAAGCAGGTCGTAACGGTCGTAACTCGCCCGGATTCCCGGGCTTTTTTTCGCTGTAACTGGCCAGTTTCGACCGCTTTGGGGTTACGACCTGTTTGCCCAGGATTTCCGGGCCAGTTACGACCGTTACGACCCTTTCGCGCTTTCAAAGAGCCCTGCAAGAGAACACTCGGTCTCACGCCTCGCCGAAGGAGGGTTTCGGTTCTAGCGAGTGAGATACCACCGGGTGGCGAACCCACCGCGGCCACCGCGACCGGACCAGTCTCGACGCCTCTCGAAATGGAGATTCCTCAGCGCTTCGCCAAGCTCGCCGCAATGCGCATTCCCGCCTTGTCGACCCCGAAGCAAAATCCGCAGGGAGGATAGCGAGAGGCCCTCGCGCTGCGCCTCGATGGGGATGGTCGCAAGAAGTTTCTTAAGCCTGTCGTCGAGCGACGTAAGACGATTCAGAGCCGCTTGCTTCGCGACCTGCGCCTCTTCGTCACGGCGGGCCTGCTCGCGCACCACAGAGGCGTTCAAGTCAGAGATGTAGCTCATTCAAGCCTCCCGCATGTTCGTCGGCACGGCGGCCGTTCACGATCCTTGTTGTGGATTGTCGGCAAACTCGCCGAGACGGCAACAAACATACAATTCGTTTTCTCGTTGTTGCCCCCATCATGGCCTTCGCTCCGCGTTTCTTTTCCAAGTCTCTCTAAGACCGCGTTTAGGTCGTAACGGTCGTAACTCGCCCGGATTTCCTGGCTTTTTTGGTCGTAACCGATAGAGCCCTAAACGCGACCGGTTACAGCCCGCTTTCCCCCGGATTTCCGGGCCAGTTACGACCGTTACGACCTCCATTTTCATCATCGTCACGGACCGCTGTCGCGGATGGCTGCGGTCAGAACGTAGGCGCGGGTCGGCCGACCGCCGAGCTTGATGACACACGTCAGGTTCTTGGCGTCCTGCCTGCGCAGCATCCCATGCTTGTCGAGCGTGCGGGCGACGTAGGTGTGATCGAGGCCGGCGCAGACCTCTGCCTTCCAAATTTCGGGCGGCACGAACCATTCCCGGTTCGCGTCATTGCCTTTGCGCCAGCCGAGACGGTCGCGGACCTTGCCCTCCTCGGCAAACCCATAATCCGCGACGAGTTCGAACCGGGACTCGCCATGCTGCTCAATGATGAGCCGAACCTGCTCGATGGCCTGCCGCTCTTCGTGCGACCCCGCGCCGCCTCGCTTCTCCACCCAACGGCTAAATGCCGAGATCGCCGCTTCTCTCGCCTCGCCTTTGCACCACGGGGTGACGCCCATCCTTGTCGCCAATTCGCCGGCGAAGGCGATCAGCGCAAATTTCTTGGCCGCGCGAACAACTTGCTCGGAGGCCCCCCGCTCGACCACTCGATCAACGAACTGCCCGATGAACTTCCTGCCGGTGTCGGCTACTTTCTCGACGCCGTACGCAACAATGCGTCGGATAAATTCGGGCCCCGCCGTCCCATAGGCTGTGACCGCGGCGCTCTTGATGGCGTCGGCCAGTTTCCCCGCATCGCCGAAACCTCCCGCATGATCGAACGCGCCGAAGCCGAGACCGCGATCGGCAGGAATGTCCAGCACGCGGAGGAGCTGACCGGCGCGCGCCCTGCGGCCCCGATCCTCGCCCAGCTTGGCTTCAAGGGGAAGCTCGCCACTGGAGAGCACCGACACCCGCCAAGACTTCGGATCACGCAAGGAGCCGTCGCGCGTCGCGCGCGCCTTGCCCTGTCCGTTCGCCAGCGAATAGACGCTCGCCGCGACATCCCGAGGTTCGGCAAGGCCGAGCTCGTCGAGAACCAGACAGGTGTCAGTCGCGCTGGCCGCCGCGCCCTCAAGACCGTTCGCTGTCGCTCGCCACGACCGCACATAGCCACCCGTGTCACCGCGCCCCCAGACGGACGCCGCCGCCTGCAGCATTGCTGATTTGCCGATGGAGGTGTTGCCGAACACGTGGACGCCGCCGCCCTCCGCGCCAACAAGATGCACCAGGGGGCCGGCGAGCGCCGCGCTCACCATGAACACC
This sequence comes from Roseiarcus sp., assembly GCA_050010035.1. GTDB lineage: Bacteria > Pseudomonadota > Alphaproteobacteria > Rhizobiales > Beijerinckiaceae > Roseiarcus. The sequence continues at coordinate 17,578 of JBEKLU010000073.1, read as the reverse complement.
GGCAGCGCGTGGCCGGACGTCAGACCGCCGACGCCCTGTTTCCAGTCGTCAAGCGAGCCCCGCGCCTCGTATGGTCCCAGCGCCGCCGCGTCGATAATGACGCGCGCGCCGTCGCCCACCCCGATGGCCTCCGACGGCAGGGCGAATACATGCTTCCCGCCGATATCATGCCAGCCCGTGCGATTGACGACCGTGACGCGCCCGTCGACGGAAAGGCTGCTCAAGTATTCGGCAAGCCCGCGTTGCTGCAAGGGGCTGATCCTCAAACCCGCGTCGGCGAGGTCAGCGCAGAGCTTGGGGAAGTCGCCCTGCAAAGCCGCGTCGGAAATGTGCCGGTCATGCGTGCGGCCGTCAGCGTCGCGGAAGCGAATCAGCTTGCCCCACGAACTACCGTTCGGGTCTCGGCATGCGCCAAGGATTTCAAACGGGGCGCAAATCCAAGTCGAGTCGATGGTCGGTTTCTTGCCGTACGTTTTCACGATTTCCTTGGTGAGACCATCGCCGGCATCCATCGTGAAAGGATAGCGCGAGACGTAGCCTGACGCGGCCGTGAACATTTTGGACGGGTCTGCCGATACGGGTCGCGTCGCCAACCCGAAGGGGAAGCCCGCATCCTGAGCGGCTTTGATGACGGTTCCAATCGTCACGTCCCCGGCCCGCGCTTCTGCGGCGAATGACGCCCATTGCGTCGGCGCGTCAGTACGCGCTGTTTCGTCAACATGCGTTGACGCCCACAGATCGAAACCGGCGTCAGGATACGCCAACTTCAGGGCCATCCCGCATTCGCGCCAGCCGAGTTTGACTATCCGGGCGTCAGCGTCCTTCACAACGCCGTCGCGATGTTCGAAAGAGTTCTTGGCTTTGAGAAATTCGAGCAGGGTGCGCATCGTCTCGACAGGCGGCGGCAGTCCGTTGAACGCCGTGTTGGGCTCCAGATCGAACTTGCGCAAATTCTCCGGCACTTGATCCAAGATGCCCAGGACGTCGCGAGCGCCGCTGTCTGCCGGCACCATGTCTTTCGGCTCTCCCTGCGCACCGCTCGCCGCCGTGTCCGTCTCGTCTGCCTCCCTCGCCTTCGTCTCAATGAAATCGAGCAGCCCTGGCGGCAGTTCGGCGGGCTCCGCGTCATGCACGATCTCATAGCGCCCGCCGCTCTTGTGCAGGCTCGGCGGCAAGACGCAAAAGCCACCGTCACCCCGAACGTCGACCTTGATGTTCTCATTCGCCGTGGTCTTCACCTTGTGGCCCGGATGCCGGAAGTGCCGATGGAATCCACGCTGGCTGCCACTTCGGATTATGAGAGTCTCGGGAATAGGTCCATGTTCGTGCTCAAACAGGTCGAGCACCGTCTCGCCTGCCAAGCCATCGGTCTCAATGACGATCACGTCGCTGATAGCGCCGGTGATGAAGCCCACGCCGTTCGTGAACATCGGCTTCCACTGCGCCAACTCGGCTTCCGTGACCTGGTGCGTCTGAAATTCCCGCCACTTCACGCCCGGGTACTTCTTGTCGACAGCCTTCCGCGGAACGACGTTGTATCCCCGGTGTTTCCACTCAACCGCGGCTTCATAATTGCTTGTCATCGGCCGCGCTCCGCCGCAGTTCTGCGATGCTGCGCCCGGTTTGGACGCGACGCGCGGATAACCTCGCGGAGCGCGTGCGCGCCCAACGGTTCAATGCCGGCGACGTGATTCATGAGCTTCACGGTCGCGTCGAATTCGACGACCGTGAAATCGGGGAAGGGCGATGCGCCCGCGGCGATCATCATCCTCGCCAGGGGGACGAGTAGTTGGAATTGCTCGGCCGGCGAGAGTTCTTGTGCCGGCTGGCGAGGCGTGTCGTTTTCCCGTTCCATTTCAAATCTCCAGCATGCCGATCGCGTCGGAACGCACGAGTTGGGAGTTTTGCGTAGTGGGGTTGGGTTCAGGCCGTGTCGGCGCGCGATTCGATGTGGGCTAGCAAGTCCTTGGCGCGCCAGCCGAGCCGACGCTCAGAGAGCCGGATAGCGGGGGGAAGCCGTCTAGCCCAATGTTGACGACGAAATGTTGCCACGCTGATACCGCACAACTCGGCGGCCTGCCTCGCGCTCAGAACGCGCTCCTGCCCCAAACCATCTGGGAGCGAATTATGGATGGGATTTTTCATGATCTAGCCCTCGGTAGCGGCTCAAAGAAGCAGCATTCGACGGCAGGTTAGATCACAACGCTTAGCAAGAATCCTTCCCCGTAATTCGCCGAATTACAGGAACAATTCCGCGTGCAATGTCCTTCGCAATCCGGGCCGCGGTCGCTTCTCGCGAGCCCTCAGCATGATCCTGGTCGTGAGCCAGCTCATGCTCAATCTGCCCCCCGAGCGCAGGCAGGCTTGCGAGCGCTCTTTTCAACATCCTCTCGGTCGTGTTCACGTCCTTCGACGAGTACCGTCCTATCCACCTACCGAGATCACTTTTCTTGTATTTCTTCCGCTGAATCGGATCGAGTGTGGCGCGCCACGCGAGCAAGTCGGCGAACTGAACGATCCTGACATCCGCCCATGTCCAGAACTTGGTTTTGTCAAACTTACTGTTCCGCGTGCGTTGCCCAGGTTTGGCGACGTGTGGCTTGATCTGCTTGCGAACTTCCTCAAGCCACCGCTCGAACTCGGCACAAATCATTGCGTCGGGCATGTTGACGTTGACGACAAATGTCGCGAACGGTCCGCCAATATGACCTATCACCGCCCCACCGGCTTCGGGAATGACGATAATGTTGCGGTCGATGCTGTGCAGTCCGAGGTCGTGGTCGACAGACAGCTTGTAGAGCCTCGTAATCTCGGCGTACCACCCTTTGACGTCGAGTTGGTATAGGCGATCAGCCGTTCCATTGAGGAAGCGGTTGACCTCGTCCGGCGCGTCTAACGTTGGCTTTGGGGTTCCTGGTTCCCTCGCGCGCTTCTGCATCGTCAGTCTCCCCCGTCAACCAGCATGCGAACATGCTCGCCCCAGAGCGTTAACGCAGCGCGTTTCTCGGCCGCATAGGATGCGCGGTTATAGATGCCCGCGACGCCCGCCTTGTGTCCCGAGACGTGATTGAGCACCGCCTCGACGACGTGAGGCAGGACGCCAAGGTCCGCCATCCGAGTTGCGACGGTCCGTCGAATGTCATGCAGCCTCCATGGCGGCATTTGTGAGCGCTCGTCCTTCTTCCGCAGTCGCCTGGCCACTCGCGCGTCGAGCGCGTTCTTGGCGTTGCTCCAGCCTTGGAAAGGGCCATCCCCCGCGCCAAATACCCGATCACGGCCGTCACGCCGATCGAGGGCGCTCAGGATCGTAACAGCGGGCGCGGACAGAGGCACATCGTGCGCGAGGCCGTTCTTGGTCCGCTCGGCTCCTATGCGCCACACCGCGGCTTTGAGGTCGATTTCCGACCGGAGTATCCCGCCTACCTCCTCACGTCGCTGGCCGGTTAGGATTAGAAGACGGACAATCGCCGCATAATCGCCCTTGCCGGCCTCTCGCCAGACGAGTGATAACTCCTCGGGCGAAAGCACGCGATCCCGCGACACCTCTTCGGTCGCCTTGTTCGTCCCGATGACCGGATTTGCATCGGCCAGGCCTTCCCCCATCGCCCATGAGAAGAGAGCCGATAAAGCGGCGCGCGCTCGGTTCGCGGCGAACAGACCGTTTTGCTTCGCGATCTTGGCGACCTGCGCGGCCACGTCGGCGCGCGCCACTTTCTTGACGGGCAGTTCGGCGAGCGGCGACCAGTGCTTGCGTAGGTGGCGCTCGACTTCCTCCAGGCTGCGCGTTTTCAGTCGGCTCGCCGCTCGCTCGTTGATGTATCGATCGACTACGGTTTGCAGCGTGCTCGACGCCTGCGCCCGCGCTTCGGCCTTCTCGATTTGCGGATCGGCCCCCAGATGCACTTTCGAGAGAATGCTCTTCGCGCGCTTGCGCGCCTCCTCCGCCTCGGTTGTTTCGACGGTGCCAACCGTCACGCGCCGTTGTTTCGCGCCGACCCGATATTGAGCGATCCACGTCCGCTTGCCGCCATCGCGAAACCGCAGGCCAAAGCCCGGCAGGTCGTCGTCGAAGAATATCTTGTCGCGTGTGCCGGCCGGGAGACCGAGTCGCGCGATGCTTGCCTTCGTCAGCTTCATGGATCACCTTGGGAAGCATATGGGAAGCGGCGTTGTGACGCTTCCTGATGACGTATGCTTCCCAATATCTGAGAGTACCAACCAAATTGCAAGGGCTTACGGAACGCATGATCGCTTATGATGCGTTGTGGTTCTTTGTCGCCTCAGACTACGAATCTGGGGGTCAGGGGTTCGAATCCCTTCGGGCGCGCCAATTCCAACACCGTTGAAATTGCAGCCGTCGACGAGGGATCGGTTCAACCGTGGCGCGGACTTCGCGCTTCACTCGTGCGGGGCGAATATAGGGTGTATACATCCCATTGTCGCGCGAAAGACAATCCGCTTCAACGCTCGGGCGCTGCGGAACTCCGACGATCAGGACGCCAGCCGGCCCGCCGCTCGGCGCAGAAGACGGCGGGCGACCGGAAGGGCGGCCGTCGCCGTCGCTCATCCCTCCAGCAATCAGATTCATCAGTTCGCGGTGGGGCGACCCCGCGCGCCGACAGGTCCGATAAGCCGCCATCGCCAGCTTTGCCGGGCCGCGCCGCGCCTATTGTCTTGGCGACGGCGGCGGCGGTCCATGCTCGCGCCGCGATCCGCTGCGCCAATTGACAAGGCGAGGTCCGAAGATTAATAAAAGACGTATACCGCGTTGTCTGGCCGTTGCGGCGCGCCTAGGGGCGGGCCGTGGCTCGAACGGGGAGGCGGGCGATGGCGAACACCAAAATCGAGTTTTGCGGACTGACCTTCAAGAACCCGATCGTCGTCGCCTCGCTGGAGACCACCAACAGTCCCGATCTCATGCGCCAATGTTTCGACGCCGGCGCTTCCGGCGCGATCATCAAGACGCTGACCGACATCGAGGACATGGCGCGCCTGACGCAGAATTCGAAATACTGCATCATGAACGACCGCGGCGACATCATTAAGGGGAAAGTGTCGCGCGACTTCGTCTTCTACAGCCGCTCCGGCTATTCGAGCACCTATTACAAGGACTGGGTCCCGGACCTCATCGCGACGCAAAAATACGCGGCGGAGCGCGGCGCGCATCTGATCGGCAGCGTCGGCGCCAAGGACATCAACGGCTGGAAAGACATTTGCCGCACCGTCGAAGACTGCGGCCTGCCGATGGTCGAGCTTAATTTCGGCTGCCCGCACCCGGCGATGATGCCGGGCGTGCACGCGGGATCGATGATCGGACAAGAGCCGGAGGTGGCCGCCGAAGTCACCCGCGCCGTCTGCGACTCCGTGAGCATTCCCGTGATGGTCAAGCTGACCCCCGACCAATCGCGCCCGCTCGAAGTCGCAAGGGCCGTTCGCTCCGCCGGCGCGGCGGCGGTGACCGCGACGGAACCTGGGTCAAGCCGCTGTCGCTGCGCTGGGTGCATCGCATCCACCAGGAGCTCGGCATGCCGATCTCCGGCTCGAACGGCATTTTCGACCATCGCGACGTCGTCGAGTTCATCATGTCGGGCGCCTCCATCGTTCAGGTCGGATCGATCCTGATGGCGAAGGGCGTCAAGTGGCTGCCGAAGATCGTCGACGGATTCGAGAATTTCATGGATGAGCACGGCTACGCCACGGTCGACAGCATGGTCGGTCTCGCGACGCGCCGCTCGGTCAAGGACTACAGCGAGCAGTTCGCCAGGAATCGCGTGGTCGCCGAGATCAACGCCGAAACGTGCAAGAACCCGACCTGCAACGTCTGCATTCAGGTCTGTTTCTACGAGGCGCTGTCGCAGAGCCCGGCCGGCGCTATCGACGTCCACCTCGACAACTGCATCGGCTGCGAGCTTTGCTACGACATCTGCCCGTTCGACTCGATCCGGATGACGCCGGCGAACCCCGAACCCGACGGAAGGAAATTCTTCGCCATTCCGCCCGGCGTGTTCGAAAAGGACAAGTTCAAGACCGCTTACAACAACCCCGACACCATCCGGCGCGACAGCCCGAAGTTCGCGACCGAGCCGGCGGAATAGGAGCAGAGCGATGGCCGTCAACAAACTGCACCGCGAATTCTATCAGGTCGACATGAATTCCGGATGGGAGACCCCTCCGGGCTACCCCTCGGGAATCAAGCAGAAGATACTGTCGGGAAAATTGGACGTGGAGAACAAGCGCGGCGGCCACACCCGTCTGCTCAAGTTCGAGCCGGGGACCTTCTCGACCGAGCCTTTCGAGCACGACTATTGGGAGGAAGTCTTCATCATCTCCGGCGACTTGTGGGTCGGCAACGACAAGCAGGGCAGGGGCGGCGAAAAATTCACCGCCAACACCTACTGCGTCCGTCCGGCGCACGTGCCGCATGGGCCGTTCCGTTCGGAGAACGGCTGCCTGCTGCTCGAACAGCATTACTACGATCCGCAATAGTCCTCCTCACGCCGCGGCGATCGCGCTTCCCTCCTTGCGACGCGATCGTCGCGGCAACCCGACCGGGCTCCATGCAAAATCTGTTGGATCTGAAGCGACGGCTGGACGCCGGCAAGACAAAGAGCCGCGCGCTGGTCGAGCAGTGCCTGGCCAAGATCGCCGACGGCGCCGGCGAAGGCGGGCGCAGCTTCCTCACCGTCTACGCGGATCGCGCGCGCGCCGAGGCCGATATCGTCGATGCGGCGCGCGCCAAAGGTCTCGCCTTGCCGAGATACGCTGGGATTCCGCTGTCGATCAAGGACCTTTTCGACTGCGCCGGCGAGGTCACGCGCGCCGGGTCGCGCGTCCTCGAGGCCGAGCCGCCTGCTGAAGCCGACGCCGACGTCGTTGCGGCGTTGCGGCGCGCAGGCTTCATTGTGCTCGGCAGGACCAATATGACCGAGTTCGCCTATTCCGGGCTCGGCCTCAACAGCCACTTCGGGACGCCGCTCAATCCGTTCGAGCGCGAAGTCGGACGCATTCCCGGCGGCTCGACCTCGGGCGGCGCCGTTTCGGTGGCGGACGGAATGGTTCCGGCGACGATCGGAACGGACACCGGCGGCTCCTGCCGCATTCCCGCCGCCTTCTGCGGGATCGTCGGTTTCAAGCCGACTGCGCGAAGGGTGTCGAGAAAGGGAGCGTTTCCGCTCTCGGAAAGCCTGGATTCGATTGGACCGCTGGCCAGCAGCGTGTCGTGCTGCGCCGTGCTCGACTCCGTCCTTTCCAACGGACCGGGCGAGGATGAAGACTCCTATCCTGCGACGAACCTGTGTCTCGGAGTTATCGAAGGCTATGTCGACGAAAAGCTCGACGCGTCGGTGGCGAGCGCCTACTCGGCGACCCTGACGCGCCTGTCGCAGAAGGGCGTGCGCCTGAAGCCGGTCGCCATTCCCGAGCTTAGCGAGCTGCCCGAGATCAACCGCAACGGCGGCCTGGTCGGCGCGGAGGCCTACGCCTGGCATCGGCGGCTCTTGGCAACGCGGGCCGAATTCTACGATCCATGGGTGCGGGCGCGTTTCGACGCCGGGGGCGCGCAGAGCGCCGCCGACTACATCGATCTGCTGCATGCGCGGGCCCGTCTGACGGCCGCCGTTCAAATGCGCTCGCGCGTGTTCGACGCGCTCTTGGCTCCGACCGTGCAGATCGCGGCGCCGACGATCGAATCGATGCGCGATCCCGCGCTGTCGATTCCGACCAATCTCCTCTGTCTGCGCAACGCGGCGATCGGCAATTTTCTCGATCGGCCTGCGATTTCCATTCCCTGTCACGCGCCCGGCAGCGCTCCGGTCGGGCTGATGCTGATGGGAGAAACGTTAGGCGACCGCCGCCTCCTGTCGATCGCGCGCGGGCTCGAATATTCGATCCGATCGACTTGATTGGCGAGGGAACGACTCGTGGCTGCGCACGTCCGACTCGAATTCGATTTCATCGAAAAGACCCGAACGACGCATCGCGCCGTCGAGATTTGCAAGGCCGTTGTCGGCGGGTGGACCGGGCGCGACAAGGCCGCGCTGGCCCATCACATCGAGGAGCTCGCGAAGATCGGGGTCAAGCCGCCGCAAACGACGCCGCTCTTCTATCGCGTCGGCGTGTCCCGCCTCGTCCAAAGCGAGGACATCGAAGTGATCGGCGAAGGCTCGAGCGGCGAAGTCGAATACGTGATGCTCAAGCTCGACGGCCGGATCTGGATCGGCGCCGGTTCGGACCACACCGACCGCGCCGTGGAGCACATGGGCGTCACCATCGCCAAGCAGCTCTGTGACAAGCCTGTTGCGCGCGCCGTCTGGCCGCTCGGCGAGATCGAGGGGCATTGGGACCGGCTGGTCCTGCGCAGCGCCATCGAGGAAGGCGGCGAGCGAAAGCTCTATCAGGAGGGCGGCGTCGCCTCGCTCCTCTCGCCCAGAGAACTGCTCTCTCGCTATGAAGAAGGCGCGGGCGACCTCGAAGAAGGCGCGCTGATGTTCGGCGGCACATGCGCCGCCATCGGCGGCGTCCGCTATTCCAAGAGATTCAGTCTCGAGCTCGTCGACCCCGTGCTGCATCGCAAAATCGAGCACGCTTACGCCGTTCACCCCGTTCCGATCCGGGGTTGATCGCGCCCTAAAAATCGATCGCGATCGGCGCGCGGCTGGCGTCGTTGTTGGCCTGGATGATCTTCCCGATCAGTTCGTTGAACATCGCCCGCTCGGCCGGGCTCAACGGGCTGATCAGGCGCTCCTGGGCCCGCTCCATGCGAGGCTGCATCCTGCGCACCAGCGTCTGACCGTCGCCGGTGATGTGCACGAGTTTTGCGCGGCGGTCCTCGGTGGAGGGGATGCGCTCGACGAGACCGCGACGAACCAGGCGCTTGATGACGTCGGCGCCGCTGGTGCGGTCGATGCCGACCGCTGTCGACAAGGTGATCTGGTCCAGCGCGCGGCCGCTGTACAAAACGGTGAGGATGGCGAACTGAATCGGCGTGATGTCGAAGTTCTTGCATTCCTCCGCGAACAGCCCGACGTGAATCTGATGCATGCGTCGCACCAGAAATCCGGGTCGCCCCCATAGATCCGCGTAGGGCCGTCCCGGCTCCTTTCCCGAGCGAGTTTTCGTCTCCGCCGATGCCGAATTCGTCATGGCCGCTCTCGTGGAATTCTCAGCATACGCCGTGCGTGCGCTGGCCGAAGACGTAGCACAGCTCGGCGGCGACTTGCATCAATTCGACGCTCCGATCGCCCTGCCGCCGCCGTGACTCGGGGACCAGCCGCAGCCGGCTCGGCGATCGAAAGACCGCGCCGTTCGATCGACGGCCATTCGGCCGAATGCGCTTTACATCGCATCGACACGACGTATACTCCGTAAAGACGTTCCTAGACACCGCCGTTCGGGAGGACCGGATGGACCAGCGGGCCGAAGACAACAGGCGCGGCGTCCCCTTTCGATCGTTCAACGCCGCTTCCATCCGGGCCGAGGGCAAGAGCGCTTGCGTCGGGCGCGCGGGCAAAAGATCGTGAGGCGATCGGCGCGCTCCTTCGGCGCAGGCGCGCGCGCACGGTCGGGTCGAGGCGCCGCGCGCGACCCTTGCCGCGCACCGGCGGATCGGGTGGAGGGAGCCTCGCCATGAGCGACGGGATCGGCGCAAGGGTCTTGCGCAAGGAGGATGCGCGCCACCTCAATGGCCACGCCCGCTTCGTCGGCGATATCTGGCTGCCCGACCTGTGGGAGGTCGCTTTCGTCCGCAGCCCCGTCGCGCACGGGCGGATCAGATCCGTCGTCAAACCGGAGGCGCATGCGGGGCGCGTCTTCACCGCCGAGGATCTCGTCGGCGTTCTGCCCATCAGAGCGGAGTCCTCGCTGCCGACTTACAAGCCGTCGAATTTCCCCGCGTTGGCGCAGGACAAGGTTCGCTATGTCGGCGAATGCATCGCGATGTGCATTGCGCCGACGCGCGACGAAGCCGAGGACGTCGCCGAAGCGGTGACGCTCGACATCGAAGAGCTTCCGCCGCTTGTCGACGCGCTCGCCGCGCGCGCGCCGGAGGCGCCGCGCATCCACGAAAAGTGGGGCGACAACCTGTTCCTGACCACCCACGCGCCGGGCGACATCGACAGCGTCGCGCGCATCGCGGACGTAGTTGTCGAGCGTGAATATCGGACGGCGCGCCAATGCATGTCGCCGATGGAGGGCAAGGCGGTTCTGGCCCAATGGGACGCGCGCGCCGGCCAATTGATCGTGCACACGTCGACGCAAGTGCCTCATCTCATCCGCACCGGCCTTGCCGAAGTCTTGCAGATCGACCAGAGCCTGATCCGCGTCATCGCGCCGGACGTCGGCGGCGGCTTCGGCTACAAGTGCGTGCTGCAGCCCGAGGAGGTTTCGGTCTCCTGGCTCGCCCGTCGGATCGGCCGGCCCTTGCGCTGGGTAGAAGACCGCCGCGAGCATCTGACGGCGGGCGCCAACACGCGCCAGCACCACTACCGGATCAAGGCTTACGCGGATAAGAGAGGCCGACTGCTCGGTCTCGACGCCGAGATCACGGTCGATGTCGGCGCCTATTCGGTCTGGCCGTTCACCGCCTGCATCGAAGCCGCTCAGGCCGGCGGCAATCTGCCGGGCCCCTACGTCTTGCCGGCCTATCGCTGCACCACCTATTCGGTCGCCACCAACAAGCCGCCGTTCACGCCCTATCGCGGCGTCGCGCGGCCCGGCGTCTGCTTCGCCATGGAGTTGACGATCGACGCCATCGCTCGCGCGGTTGCGCGCGAACCGGCCGACGTCAGGCGGGAAAACCTCGTTCCGCCCGAAGCGATGCCGTACACCAACATCGCCAACAAATTCTACGACAGCGGCGACTATCCCGAAAGCGTGGTCCGAGCCGCCGACATGATCGCTCTCGACGCGGTGCGCGCGCGGCAGAAGCGGAGCGAACCGGACGGACGGCTGATCGGCGTCGGCTTCGCCACCTACACCGAGCAGACGGCGCACGGCACCAAAGTCTTCGCGGCATGGGGGCTGCCGCTGGTGCCCGGCTATGAGCAGGCGATGGTGAAACTGACGCCGAGCGGCGTCGTCGAAGTGCGATCGGGAAACCAAAGTTTCGGCCAAGGACTCGAGACCACGATCGCCCAGGTGGCGTGCGAATGGCTGAAATTGCCGATCGATCAGGTTCAGGTCTTCATGGGCGACACCGGAACGACGCCCTATTCGACCGGCGCCTATGCGTCGCGCGGCATGGTCATGGCCGGCGGCGCGGTCGCCAAGGCCAGCGAGACCCTGGCGACGCGGCTGAAGATTCACGCCGCCCATCGCTTGCAATGCCGGCCCGAGAACATCGTGCTGAAAGACGGCGCCGCCTTCGCGGGCGCGGCGAGCGTCTCATTTAAGGATATCGCTCGCGCCTGGTATCTACGGCCGGACCTGCTGTCCGATACCGTCGATACGCTCGGTCTGGAGGTCACCGAAGGCTACAAGCCGGACATCGACACCGGCGTATTCTCCTACGCGACGCACGCGGCGGTCGTCGCGGTCGATCCGATGACCGGCAAAGTCGAGATCCTCGACTACGTGATCTTCGAAGATTGCGGGCGCCGGGTGAATCCGATGATCCTCGAAGGGCAAGCCTACGGCGGCGCGGCGCAGGGCATCGGCACCGCGTTGTTCGAGGAAGTTCTGTACGACGCCTCGGGTCAGCCGCTGACGACGACCTTGGCCGACTATATCCTGCCCGGCGCCGCCGAACTGCCGGCGATCCGGCTCGACCATAGCGAGACGCCGTCTCCCTACACCCGGCACGGGATCAAAGGCGTCGGCGAAGGAGCGGCGATCGCGCCCGCCGGCGCCATCGTCAACGCCATCAACGACGCTCTGAAGCCGCTCGGCGTCGAGATCAACGAAACGCCGGCGACCCCCAAGCGGATTTTGGGCGCGATCCTCGCCAAGACCGCCGTGGCGGGGGCGCCAGCATGAAGCCGGTCGCTTTCGATTATACGCGCCCCGCCAATCTCGCCGAAGCGATCGAAGCGCTTTGCGCAGACCCCGGGGCGAAACCGATCGCCGGCGGCCAGTCGCTCGGGCCGATGATGAATCTGCGTTTGGCCAGACCGCGCGCGCTGGTCGACGTGAGCCGACTGCCGGAGCTGCTGCTAAAGAGCGAGACGGCTCGATCGGTCACCCTCGGCGCGTGCCTGACGCACGCGGCGATCGAGGACGGCGAGACGCCGGAGCCGATCGGCGGCTTCATCCGGCATGTCGCCGGCGCCATCGCTTATCGCGCCATACGCAACAAGGGAACGATCGGCGGCAGCCTCGCTCACGCCGACCCCGGCGCCGACTGGCTGACCGCCCTGACCGCGGCGGACGCGACCCTGACGATCGCCGGTCCGCGCGCCGCCAACGAAACGCCGGCTTCGATCTGGGACCGATTTCGGAGAAACCCGGCGAAGCGGCCGTCCGCGATCGCCTTGCGCAAGATCGGCATCCGCCGCTTCGTGGCCGGCGCCTACACGACGGCCCTCGAAGCCGATGAGTTGTTGATCAGCGTCGAAATTCCAAAAGCGAGTTCGTCCGTGCGTTGGGGCTACCACAAGTTCTGCCGCAAGGTCGGCGAGCTCGCCGAGGCGATCGGGGCGGTGGTGATCGATCCCGAGCGGCGCACTGCGCGCGTCGTCGCCGGATCGGTCGGCGGCGCGCCATTGCTGCTGGAGAAGGCGGCGCGGCGCCTGGCGACGACTGCGGCGTCGCCGACGTTGGCCGACATATTGGACGAAGTCGGTTCCTTGTCGCCGCGCATGGAAGCGGTGAAACGCCAGCACGTCGCCGTTTGCGTCGTGCGCGCCATCGAGGAGGCGCTTCGGCCGTGAGCAAGATTTCCATCACCGTCAACGGCGAGTTGCGCCAGCCGGAAGTCGAGCCGCGCACGCAACTCGCCGCCGTCCTTCGCGACAAGCTGCATCTGACCGGGACGCACATGGCGTGCGAACAAGGCGTTTGCGGCGCCTGCACCGTCCTGGTCGACGGCGAGCCGATCCGCTCGTGCATCACTTACGCTCACGCCCACGACGGCGCCGCGATCGAGACGATCGAAGGCTTTCAGGCCGATCCGATCATGACCGCGCTGCGCCGCGCGTTCACCGAGAACCACGCCTTGCAATGCGGCTTCTGCACGCCGGGCATGATCGTCACGGCGCGCGACATCGTGTTGCGTCTCGACGAGGCCGACGAAAAGCGCATCCGCCACGAACTCAGCGGCAACCTCTGCCGCTGCACGGGCTACGTCGGCATCGTGCGGGCAATTGGGCAAGTGATCGACCAGCGCCTCGCGAGCGGCGCCTGCGCGCCGCGTCCGCCCGCCGCGAGGGCTCCGCGCGCGCCGCTTCGACCGTTCACGCCCGCCGAAGACCGCGTGGCTTCGGGCCTGGGGGAGGCCGCGCCGGCGCCGGCCGGCGTCTCGATCCGGGATGGCTGGACCACCGTGGACAAACGCCTGGCGCTGGAACACTCGGCGGCGGCGGTCTGGTCGTTGTTTTCCGATATCGAGCGGGTCGCCCGCTGCGTTCCCGGCGCACAGATCGAATCCATCGAAGGCGACGCCTTCGTCGGCTCCGTCTCGATCACGTTCGGCCCGATCAAGGCGTCTTTCCTGGGAAAGGGGACCCGACGGATCGACGCCCCCAATGGCGTCGGCGTCATCGACGCGCAAGGCGGGGACGCCCATGGGCAATCCAATGTCCGCGGGCAATTGAACTACCGCCTGATCCCGGCCGCCGACGAGCGCGAAACCATCGTCGAGCTGCGGCTGCGCTTCCAGATCAAGGGCCTCCTGGCGCAGTTCAATCGGCCTGACTTGGTCGAGAGCTTCGCCGACGCGCTGCTCGCGCAGTTCGGCGCCGCGTGCGACGCCACGATCGCAGGCCGAGACGCGGCGCCGGTCCGACAGTTGAATGCGATCGCGCTTGTCGTGAGCGTCATTCGACGGCGGATCCGGCGGTTGTTCGCTCCAAGCACGTGGCGGCGCTGACCTGGGTCGGGATTGTCCCTCTGCGAAAACCCCGCCCCCTTCCGCTCTCCGCTCACGATCGCTCGCCGGCGGTTTGGTTCGCAGCGAACCCGCCGAAATCGGCCGCACGCGATTCTGGCGCCCCTTATTCTTGTGACATAGATAAGTAATATCAATGGTATAAGCCGGACTACGAATCGGGGGGTCGGGAGTTCGAATCTTATTGGGCGCGCCGACGTGCCATATTGTGCGCGATTGTTTTCGGCAGGAGCCCGTCTCTCGAGGGCGCTCGGCCGTTCATTCCTTGTCGCAGACGAACTCGCCCAGGAGCTTGTCGGCGGTCATGATGTGGTTGACGAGCCAATCTTCCAGAAACGTCAGCAGGGCGGTCTTCGTGCCGGGCTCGCCGAGGCGCGCGGCGGCGCGCAGCGCGACGACGCGTTCGGAGAAGCCCCGGTGCTGGGCGACGTGGCGCGCCGCAGCGTCGGGCGCGGCGCCGTGGTAGCCGTGCCGCCGCATCAGTTGCTCCTCGGTGTCGAAGTGATAGATCGCATAGCCGAGCAGGTCGCGCGTGATCTGCTCGAACAGCGGATCGCTGACATCGTTGGACAGTTCTTGCCTCGCCTCGACGAGCGAGTCGACGAGGATGCGATGCTGTCGGTCGATCTCGGCGACGCCGGTCAGCAGCGCGTCGCTCCACTGAATCGGGGTTGAACTCGGCATAGGCGTCTCCTTTGGCCGCGCTCGCGCTCAAGATCCCTCGAGGGCGCCGGCGGGCCGAAGCCAGTTCCGGTCGGGGCGAAACTCGCGCACCCAGTGCGGGATGTCGCCCGCCGGCATCGGCCGCGCCAGGGCGTATCCCTGCATCACGTCGCAACCGAGGGCGAGCAGGCGCGGGATGTGGGCCGGGGTCTCGACGCCCTCGGCGACGAGGGAGCGGCCGAACGCGCGCCCCAGCCGGATCACCGCTTCGACGATGGCGAGGTCTTCCGCCCGCGTCAGCATTTGGCGCACGAAGGACTGGTCGATCTTGATCTCGGCCACCGGCAAATGCCTGACGTGGGCGAGGGTCGAGTAGCCGGTGCCGAAGTCGTCGAGGGAGAAGGTGACGCCGAGTTTTCGGCAGTCCTCGATCATCTGGCGGACCGCGTCCAGATCCTTCAGCGCCGCGGTCTCGACGATCTCGATGCGCAGACGGCTGCGCTCCGCCTCGGGGCAACGATCGAGGCTGGCTTTGAGCGCGCCGACGAAGTCCGGCCGCAGCAACTGGCGGGCGAAGGCGTTGACGCTGACGGCGAGATCCAACCCGTCGCGCCGCCATCGCCCGATCTGCGACAAGGCCTCGCCGATCACCCAATCGCCGACCTGGACCGCCAAGTCGGAGTCCTCGATCAGCGGCAGGAACTCGGCGGGCGGCAACAGGCCGCGGGTCGGATGCCGCCAGCGGATCAGCGCCTCGGCGCCGACGCAGCGGCCGCTCCGACAGTCCACCTGGGGCTGGTAATAGAGATGGAATTGCCTCGACTCCAAGGCCTCGGCGAGCCGCTGGAGGGTTCCGTGGCGCGCCTCGATGCGCCGCTCGACCCGGGCGTCGAACAGCCGGTAGCGATTCTTGCTGGACTGCTTGGCCGCGTACATCGCGTGGTCGGCATGGCGAAGCAGGGCGTCGGGATCGACCGAATCGTTGGGAAAGATGGTCACGCCGACGCTCGCGGCGAGGTCGGTCTCGAGGCCGTCGGCGAGCGCGTAGGGCGCCGACAGCGCGCCGAGCAGGCGATCGAGGGCCGTGTGGCATTCGTCGTCGCTGGTCAGGCCCGACAGCAGGACGGCGAACTCGCCGCCGCCGAGCCGGGCCACGGTGTCGCCGCAGCGCACGTTGGCCTTGAGCCGCCGCGCCGCCTCGATCAGCAACCGGTTCCCGGCCTCGTGGCCGAACCGGTCGGCGACCTCCTCGACGCCGTCGAGGGCGAGCGAGCAGACCGCGATGCGCCCGCCGCTCCGTTGATTCTGGCCGATCGCCTGGCGCAGGCGGTCGCCGAGCAGCAGGCGGTTCGGCAGGCCGGTCAACGGGTCGCGATAGGCGACCCGCTTCTGGCGGCCGGCCAGGTTGTCGCGTTCCTCGATCTCGCAGACGTCGACGAGCACGCAGGGCTCGCCGTCGATGTCGACCCGCTTTCCCGACAACAGCGCCGTGACGATCGCGCCGTCTTTGCGGCGCGTCGGCGTTTCGAAATCGACGACCTCGCCGTCGCGCTCGATCGTCTCCAGCCATTGGCGTCGATGCCGCGCGTCGACCCAAAAGCCGAGATCGTCGGGGAGCGTGGTTCGTCCCACCACTTCGTCGCGGCCGTAGCCGAGGTATTCGGGAAAGCTGCGGCTGGCCTCGAGCACGCAGCCGTCGCGCAGGCGGACCAGGGCCATCGGGTCCGGAATCACGCTGAAGAGCGCCGCAAAATTCGCCTCGGATTGGCGCCGGGCCTCTTCCGCCGTCGGACGCCCGCCGACGTCGTTGAAACGCCGGCTCGGCCATTTTCGCTGCGAAGGCGAGGCGCGCTGTCGCTCTCCCGCCGCCTCAGGGCGCGGGGCGAATGGCCGACTCGATACGGCCTGCCGCGAATTGCAACCTTCGTGGGACGCCTCGACGCGCGGCTTCGCGGCGTGGCGGCGGTTCGGCGCCAAGCGACAGGACGCCCGCTCTGCAACGCCGCTCGGGCAGCGTCGGAACCTGCATGGCAACGATCGGCACGGCATCGCGCGACTTCTCTCGCTACACTGGGGTTGCAACGAGCGCCTCATGCGCTTGTGTCCGCCGATCACATGCGGCGGCCTTGGTCTCCACCCTCGAACTCTCGGCGGCCGCGGCGCCTCTCGCCGCGCTCCAGAAGGCGCGCGGCGCGCGGCGCTGTGCTCGCGACGATCGGGATATCGTCGCCCCAGGCCAATTCGACGGGCCGCATCGCCTCGCAGAACCCCCGGCGGCGGCTGGCCCGCCGTCGATCGGGCGTCGCTTCCCGGCCGGTCGCCGGGAGCCGTCGCCGAGACGAACTTGTCATCTTTTTTCGACGGGACCGTTAAGAACTGCGCGAGATCCCTGCGTCAAAATGTCCTACTGCGCCCGGATCGCCGGCGAGGCGGGGCAAAGGCCCTGGGCGCTGAGACAGGCGCGAAAATCCCTCTGCGCTCGTGGGGGAAGCTCAGGGGCGGGCGCGCCGGCCTATGGCGATCCTGGCGAAGGCTCCGGTTCGTGACGCGCCGATCGGCGGGATGGCGCATCGAGGCGTTTCCCCGATGCTTCGTCGGCGCGAGCCGCTGCCGTCGCGCCGCGGCTCCGTTCGAACGGAACGGGAATGATACGGTTTCCGGGTGAATAGCTCGTGGCTCGCGTCGCCCCTCATCCGGCCCTTCGGGCCACCCCCCGCAAGCGGGAGACGGGCTGGCGTGAGGGCGAGCCTATCATCCGGAAACCGTAGTGCGCCCTGAGGGCGCGTAGAGCCAGTGGAGGAAGATTCCACCGAAGATAGATGTCGGTAAGTCTGGAAGCTGACGAGCGGTTCGTCCGGGTGACTGGGCGGGCTGGAG
>JBEKLU010000072.1:0-32304 GCA_050010035.1 Roseiarcus sp. | reverse complement strand
ATCTGGCCGAGCACGTTGTTGATCTTGTGCGCGCCGGTGTGGTTGAGCTCGTCGCGCTTGAAATAGACCTTGGCGCCGCCGAGCTTCTCGGTCAGCCGCTCGGCGAAATAGAGCGGGCTCGGGCGCCCGACGTAGTGCTCGAGGAAATAGTCGAGCTCGCTCTGGAAGCTCGGGTCGGCCTTGGCGGCCTTGTAGGCCTCCTCCAGCGACAGCACCAGCGGCATCAGGGTTTCCGCGACGAAGCGGCCGCCGAAAATGCCGAAATGGCCGCGCTCGTCGGGGCCGTTGCGGAAGGAATTGGGCTTGTCGATCTTGGTCACGCGGTGCTCCTGTCGAAGGCGCCCCTTCTCCCCTTGCGGGAGAAGGTGTCGCGCGAAGCGCGACGGATGAGGGGTCGCGCCGCGAGGCGCTTGCGGCCTACGTCTGTGGCCGGTCGAAACATTCGGAACATAGCCATCGATCTTCTGTCTTTGCAGAGCCGGCGCCTTGCGGCGCGACCCCTCATCCGACCGCTGCGCGGCCACCTTCCCCCGCAAGGGGGGAAGGGGACACGGCGAACTCGGCGCGCGCGGCGGCGACGAACGCCTTGATCTTTTCGATGTCCTTGACGCCGGGCGCGCTCTCGACGCCCGAAGACACGTCGACGCCGCGCGCGCCCGAAAGCGCGATCGCCTCGCCGACGTTGCCCGGCTCGAGCCCGCCGGACAGCAGCCAGGGTTTCTTCGGCGCGAAGCCGCGCGCGAGGCGCCAATCGAAGGGCTCGCCGTTGCCGCCTGGCCGCGTCGCGTCCCTCGGCGGCTTGGCGTCGATCAGCAGCCAGTCGGCGGCGTCCTGGTATTCGAGCGCCTTGTCGAAATCGCCGGCGTCGGCGACGCCGAGCGCCTTCATCACGGGCGCGTCGAACGTGCGCCGGATCTCGGCGACGCGCTCGGGGCTTTCCGTCCCGTGCAATTGCATGAGATCGGGCGAGATGCGAGCGACGATCGTCGCCAGCGTCCGGTCGGACGCGTCGACGCTGAGCGCGACGATCTTCGCCCGCCCTCGCGCTACAGCCGCGAGTTCGCGCGCGTGATCGAGGCCGACGAAGCGCGGGCTGCGCTCGAAAAAGACGAAGCCAACCATGTCCGCCCCGGCATCGAGCGCGGCGCGAAGCGTATCGGCGGTCGACAGGCCGCAGATTTTGATGGTCGAGGGCATGGGTTTATTTGGGTCAAGACGGGCTCGGAGTCAAAGCTTCTCGCCGCCCGTCTTCCTCCACACCAGCATCGCCGCCGCCAGATCCTCGATCGCCGCGCCCACCGACTTGAACAGCGTGATCTCCTCGTCTGCGCCGCGGCCCGGGGCGCCGCGAACCAGCGCGGCGAGGTCGGCGACGACGTCGGCGCGCGCCAGGGCGCCGCTTTTGAGGGCGAGCGCGACGTCGCCGCCTTCTTCGAACGCGGCGGCGGTGTCGACGAAGACTCGCGCGCGCCGCAGCGCCGCGTCGTCGGCCTCGCGCATGTGCATGGTGAAGGCGCCGACGAGGTCGAGGTGCTGGCCGGGCCGTAGCCAGGCGCCTGATATCAGCGGCGCTTGCGAAAGGGTGGCGCAGGAAACGATGTCGGCTTCGCGCACCGCTTCCTGCAAGTGTTCGACGGCGTGGGCGCGCAGGCCATGCGCATTCAGGCTTTCGGCGAGCCGGCGCGCGCCCTCGGGGCGATGGTTCCACACCGCGATCCTCTCGATCGGCCGCTGGCTCGCGTGGGCGCGCGCCAGGAACGGCGCCATCGCGCCAGCGCCGACGACCAGAAGGCGCTTCGCGTCGCTCCTGGCGAGATAGCGGGCCGCCAGCGCCGAGGCGGCGGCGGTGCGCCAGAGCGTCAGCCGCGTTCCGTCCATCGTCGCCAGCGGCTGCCCCGTGACGCCCGATTGCAGGACATAGAGGCCGCTGACCGCCGGCAGGCCGCGCGCCGCATTGCCGGGAAAGACGTTGACGATCTTCACGCCCAGATAGTCGCCGGCGCTCGCGCTCGGCGCCGTCCACGCCGGCATCAAGAGCGCGGTGGCGGCGGGCTCGCCCAAGCGTTCGATTTCGTGGTGATGGCGCTGCGGCGCGTGGAAGCCGCCGCGAAACGCTTCGGCCAGCGCGTCGATCAGCGCGGGAAAATCGAGCGCGGCGTCGATCTCGCCTGCGGTGAAATGGCGCATCCCGGCCGGGTCCGGCTCAGCGCGCCGGCGGGCCGGCGGGCGCAAGGGCGTGCGCCTTGGCCGCCTCGGCCTCGGCGCGCCACTTGTCGGCCTCGGCGCGGCTATGCCGCGCCGCGCGGCGATATTTCCCTTGCGTGAACCAGGTCGCCGCGCCGCCGGCGACGACGCCGATCATCATCGCGACGATCAGCGCGACGAACAGCGGCGCCTCGATCGCGATAGCGGGAACGCCGCCCGGCGCGATGGGGTCGAAGGAGACCGTGACCCAGTGCCGGTTGGCGAAGGCGAAGGTCAGAAAGACGATCGCGACGATCGCCATGAGGACGAGTTTGAGGAAGCGAACCATAGTCGGAACCGGCGTCTTTCTCGCGTCAGGACGAAGGGCGGCGCGACAATGGCGCGAAAGCGCATCGGGCGCAAACCGGTCGGCTCGGCGCTCCTCAAGCCACGGGCTTGTGATTGAGGCGTTCGCGCATTTCCTTGCCGGTCTTGAAGAACGGCACGAGTTTTTCCGTGACCGGCACCTTGTCGCCGGTGCGCGGATTGCGCCCGGTGCGCGCCAGACGCTGCTTGGTCGAGAAGGCGCCGAAGCCGCGCAATTCGACGCGCTCCCCGCGCGCCAGCGCCTCGGTGATCTCGCCGAGAATGGCGTCGACGATGTGTTCGATGTCGCGTTGATATAGGTGCGGATTACGCGCCGCCATACGCTGCACGAGCTCGGACTTGATCAAAGGAGATGCCCCTCGAAACTACAACGCACGATCGAATACCCCAGGTCGTACGTCAATCCCCGGAAGACAGTTGCCAAATCGAGACCAATCCGTCAACCGGACCGTCTCCGTTCGCCCATTCGCCGCCGCGCAGCGCCCGCGCGATCGACGGCAAGCCGAAGGCGTCGGCCGCCGCCGCGGCCAAACTCGTCAATTTGAAGCCGCCGAGCCCCGCGCTGACGCGCCAATCGCGCACCGGCAGGTTCTTGGCGACGCCCTTTTCGGACTCCAGCCATTGGATCGCCTCGCGCTCGCCGCCGAGCGCGTCGGCGAGTTTCAGCGGCAGGCCCTGGCGCCCGGTGAACACGCGCCCGTCGTCGACGCGCGCCAGTTCGTCGTCGCTCAAGTGGCGCCGCTCCTTGACCAAGCCCTTGAACCAGTCGAAGGAATCGGCGACGAGCGCGGCCATCGCGGCGCGCGCTTCCTCGCTCGTCGGCTCGAAGCCGTTGGGAGCGGCCTTGAGCGGCGAAGACTTGATCGACTCGAGCTTGACGCCGACTTTGTCCATGAGCCCCGACACGTTGGGAAATTCGACGAGCACGCCGATCGACCCGACGACCGAGTTGCCGTGCACGAAAATGCGGTCGGCGCCGAGCGCCGCGATATAGGCGCCCGAGGCCGCCATCGATCCGACGACGGCGACGACCGGCTTTTTCGCGGCGAGACGGCGAATTTCGTCGTAGAGCACTTCGGCGCCTTCGGTCGTGCCGCCGGGACTGTTGATCGTCAGGATCGCCGCCGCCGCGGCTTTGGAATCCCTGATCTGGTCGATCAGCTTCAGCGTCGCCGCGTCGCCGGTGATGACGCCGGAAATCGTCAGGCGCGCGATATGCGCCTGGCCGAGCCCGGCCGAACCGAACCACCGCAGTCCCAGCGCCAGCACGACGAGCGCGGCGGCGACGAACGCGGCGATCCGCCAAAACCCGACCTGGCGGCGCAGACGGCGGCGGTCGACGAGATAATCGGCGGCGGATGCGGACACGCAACCTCTCGAAATGGCTTATCGCCCCGCTACTTCCCGAGCGAAGAGCGTGGAAAAGGCGCAGAAGCCTAGTCGCCGCGCCGCGCGCGCGCAAGGGCGCCGATCGCCGCGCCGCCGCCGCTTCTCAAGCGGCGCGGCTGCTCGCGTATTGGCCGGTCTTGCGGAAGCGATAGAGATAGGACGGCGCAATCGCCTCGACGCCCTGCGGGTCGACGCCGAGATCGCGCAACGTGCGCCCTTCGGCGATCGCCGCGGCGGAGACCACGTTGTCGTGGCGCAACAGCTCGATCTCGTCGCGCGTCGTCGTCAACATCTTGGGGACGCGTCCGAGCGAAATCGCGCTCGCGATCTCGGTCGAGCGCGCGATCAGGCGCGAGACGCCGAAGGAAAGCGGCAGGAGCGCCCGCTTTCGCGCGATGATGCGCAGCGTCAGCTCGACCGCCTCGCGCAGGCTCATCACCTCGGGACCGCCGAGTTCGTAGGTTCGCCCCGCAGCGGCCGCGCCGTCGAGCGCGCGCGACGTCGCCAGCGCGACGTCGCCGACGAAGACCGGCTGCAATTTCGTCGCCCCGCCGCCGAACAACGGCAAGACGGGCAGTACCGGCGCCAACGCGGCGAATCGATTGAGGAACTCGTCCTCCGGGCCGAACAAGACCGACGGGCGCAGCACGATCGCGTCGGCGAAGGCTTCGCGGACCGCCGCCTCGCCGCGACCCTTGCTGGCGATGTAGGGATTTCCCGACGCCGCGTCGGCGCCGACGCCGGAGACGTGCACGAGGGCGCCGACGCCCGCGGCGGAAGCCGCGCGGGCGACCTCGCCGGCGCCCGCGACGTGGACGGCCTCGTAGCTCTGCTGGCCGCTCTGGCGCTTGACGCCGGCGGCGTTGACCACCGCTTGGGCGCCCTCGACCGCCGCCTTCACTGATTCGGGGTAGCGCAGATTGGCCTGCACCGCCTCGATCTGGCCGACCACGCCGAGCGTATTGAGGAATCCAGCGAGGTCCGGCCGTCGCACCGCCACGCGCACGCGCCAGCCCTCGCGCGCCAAGGCCCGCACGATATGGCGCCCGACAAATCCCGATCCGCCGAAAACCGTCGCCAGACGATCGCTGTTATAGGGGGCTTCGGCCATCGCAGCTCGACTCCGAAAGTTGAGAAAATCGCGCTCTTCCATAAGCGAATGCGGCGCGCCTGTACAGACGCCGCGCCCTCGTCATTGCGTATGAGACGCCTTATGGCGCGCGATCCACATTTCCCATAAGCCGATGAGAATCTGGGCGGCGAGCGCCAGACCCATGCACGCGCCGCCGCCGACGACGACATAGGCGAAGACCGCCGGATCGACATATTTGGTGAGCCACCAGGAGCCGATATCCGCCAGAATGGTCAGGTAGGGAACGACGACGAGCGTGAGGCGCAGCCAGATCGCCGTTTCGCTGAAGGCGAAAATCGCTCCGGTCAGCAGGAATATGATGCTGATGCCGAACAGGTGGATGTGGGAAACCTCGGCCAGATCGGCGAAACTGGTTCCGGTGTCGGATTTCGCGACGACTTCGACGGCCGCGTAACTGGTGAGCGGCGGGATCGACTGCGCATCGGCCATATGGCAGCCGGCGCAATCGGCGGCGAAGAGCGGCGCCACTTTCGCATAGCCGTCGACGCTCGCGCCGTCGTGCACCCATTGCAGAATGGCGTCGCGGTCGGCGGCGGACGCCTTGTCGGACATCGGCCCCATCAGCGCCGATTCGATCAAGGTCTTGCCGTTCGGCTGGCCGTAATACTGGTCGCCGATGCCCGCCACCAGGCCCTCGCCCATCTGCTCGTGGGGCTGGATGACGACGGCGTACATGTACGTCAGCGCCATCAGGTATCCGACGCCGATCAGGATGAGGAAGCTGCTGAAGAGGGCGCGAAAGGCGACCGGCAGGGTGCGCAACGAGACCATGGAATGCCTCCGGGGTTCGGCCGACGCCATAGCGGGAAAACGTGTCGAACCCGCGAAGCCAGCGCGTCGGCTCAGCCGGCCGATCGCCTCTTCGGTCCGCGCGCCGCGGCCCGAACTCTTCGCGCGCCGACGACGAGCCCCCTCCGGCGCATCGGCGACGCACGAGATAGCCGGCGTCGCGGCCTGTCAAGCCCTTTGGGACGCGGCGTCCGCGCTCGGCGATCGCCGGCCCGCCGCGCGGCGGAATCCGAAGCCGCCGCCCAGGGCCGGCGGCTTCGACGGCGATTTGGGTCGCCAAGAGCCTGTTCACTGGAGAGGCTGGCCGGCCGATGCGATAAGGGCTGCGGCGTCTTCCATTTGCATGCCGCTAAAGCCGTCCGTCGTCATTGCCTGGAAACCATCCATTTTCGTTTGGCCGGCGCCGAAAGCGCGGACCGCGGGTCGGCGGGCATGCCGTTCGCGCTCATGCTGGTCGCGCCGAGCGAAGGCTGCGGGTCGGCGTGCGCCGCGTGCGGCGGATCGTCCATGGTCGGCCACCGCATGTGGACAACGGTGGCGCTGTGCATTAGAGACGTTGCGCTGGGCCTAGACGTTCGTGGGCGATGCAATGGGGGCCGTCCAATGAAGAGGACATTGTTGGCGTCGACCGCGCTTTGCGCCGTTCTCGCTCAGGGCGCTTTCGCCGCCGACTTGCTGACCACGAAAGGGCCGCCTCCGGCCCCAGTTCCGCCGCCCGCTTTCAGTTGGACCGGATTCTATATCGGCGGCAATATCGGCGGCCTGTGGTCGAGCGACGGCGTCGTTGTCCTGGATCCGCTCAACTACCCCTATATACCCGGCAACGCGAATACGCTCGACCTCGGCGGGATCGTCGGCGGCGTGCAGGCCGGCTACAACTACCAGATTTCGAGCGTGGTCCTCGGCGTCGAGGGCGATCTCGACGCGTCCAGCGCGAAAGGCAGCTTCAACTACCCGAGTCCCAGCCTAGTGGCGACCCACTCGGCGAGCCTGCCGTTCTTTGGCGACGTCCGCGCACGCGCCGGCCTGGCCTTCGATCGCTTTCTGCCCTACGTCACCGGCGGCGTCGTCTTCGCCGACGTGAAGAACAGCCTCGTCGATCCCACGAGTGCGTTTTCATTGAACCGCGGCGGTTCGGCGACCGGTTGGACTGTCGGCGGCGGCGCCGAATACGCCATCGACAATCATTGGTCGGTCAAGGCCGAATATCTCTATATGCAATTCCCGGACGTGACGCGCACCGCTGCTTCCGCCGGTTATTCCTTCGAGTTCAAGGACTCCGCGCAACTCGCTCGCGTCGGCCTCAATTACCGGTTCTAGGCCATGAGCGACGCGCCGGGTTCGCGCGACGTTCCCCTGACTTTCGCAGATCATATTTTGTATCATGCGCGCGGGCGGCCGGAACGGCCGGCCATCATCCTGCCCGACCGGATCGCGACCTACGACATGATGGCGCAGGGGATGCTGCGCGTCGAGGATCGGATTCGCGCGCTGGGCCTCGCTCCGGGCGAAGTGGTCTGTGTTTCGCTCAAGAATACGATCCGTCACATGATCGTGACGGCGGCGCTTTTCCGCCTCGGCTTTCCGACATTGTCGGCGTGGACGCCTGAGGACATCATACCTCTGAAATTGCCGGTCAGGACCTATTTGCAGGACGCCGGCGAACTCTTGCACCCAGGGCTGCGACAGATTCTGGTTGGCGAGGAATGGTTCGCGGGCGAGCGGCGCGCTTTGTCGACCGCGCCGGGCTTCGCCAGCGACGACGCGCTGTGCCGAATCGAGATCACGTCCGGGGCGACCGGCGTTCCCAAGGCGGTCTGCTTGACCGTCAGGGAATTCTATCTCCGGGTCTTGCAGTACTACGTCGCGATGAGCATGGGCCTCGGCGAGCGGCTGCTGGGCCTCGTTCGCCTCAACAGCGCATGGGGATTTCGCGTCGCCGCGCGCACCTTGTTCGCCGGGGGGACGCTGGTCGGCGCCGATTCGCCGCGTGAGGCGTTGCAGATGGCCTCGGTTTACCGAGTCGACTCCATCGTTGCGTCGACGCAACAGGTGCGCGATCTTCTTCGTGAGCAGGCGCGGACGGCCATTCCCTGTCCATCGCTGCGCGCCGTCCTGCTCGGCGGCGCGCTGGCGACTCGCGCGATGGTGCTCGAGGCTCGCGCCAAACTGTGCGAACAAGTCTTCGTTCAGTACGGGGCGAC
Organism: Roseiarcus sp.; assembly: GCA_050010035.1. Taxonomy (GTDB): domain Bacteria; phylum Pseudomonadota; class Alphaproteobacteria; order Rhizobiales; family Beijerinckiaceae; genus Roseiarcus. The sequence continues at coordinate 24,198 of JBEKLU010000072.1, read as the reverse complement.
CGAACTCGGCCCGATCGCCATCGCCGCAGCGGAGCGCCTGATGGAGATCGAGGGCGCCTCCGGCTACGCGCTGCCGGGCGTGAGAATCGAAATCGTCGACGCGCAGGATCGTCCGTTGCCGGCGGATTCGGACGGCGTCGTCAGAGTTCACGTGCGCCCGATGGCGCGGCCCTATCCGCTCGATTCGGGCCGCATCGATCCTCAACAGCGCGACGGCTGGTTCTATACGGGAGATCGCGGGCGGTTGACGAAGGAGGGCCTGCTGATTCTCGAAGGGCGGACGTCGGAGGTCATCAATTCGGGCGGCGTCAAGCGCGCGCCGGAACTGATCGAGGAAATCGCGCTGCGCCATCCCGACGTCGCCGAAGCCGCCGCCTTCGGCGCGCTGGGGCCCGACGGCATCGAGGAGGTCAATCTGGCCGTCGTCGCGCGCGCGCCGATCAGTCAGCAACAACTTATCGCGTGGTGCGCTGGGCGCGGTCTCGAAGTGTCGCGGGTCTTCTACGTCGACGCCCTGCCGAAAACCCCGATGGGCAAGATTCGCCGCGACGAGTTGAAGACCCGCCTCGCGGGGTAAGCGCGCCTGTCCGCTCCCCGCCCTCCGCCGCGCCCGCTCAGCTCAGGCTCTTCTTGCGCGCCGCGATCACCTGGTCGGCCGTGCGGCCCGACAGTTCCGCGAGGTGGTCGAACTTGGTCTCGAAGGCGCCGACGCCCGACGTGGCGGAGCGCAGTTCAACGATGAGGTCGCCGATTTCCGCCTCGGGGATGAGCGCGCGCAACGCCTCCCAACCGTCCCAGCCCTTGCGCGCCTCGAAGCCGAGGATTTGCCCGCGCCGCGCGCTGACCAGGGCGCTGGCGCGCGCCAGCGCGTCGGAGGGCACGTAGATCGTCACCGAGAGTATGGGCTCGAGCAGCACGGGGCGGGCCTTGGGCAACGCCTCGGCGAGCGCCGCCTTGGCTGCGGCGCGAAACGCCATGTCGGAGGAATCGACGGTGTGATAGGAGCCGTCGATCAGCGCGACGGAGACGTCGACGACGGGGAAGCCGAGCGGCCCGCGAGTCAAAGCGTCGCGAGCCCCCATCTCCACGGAAGAAAAATACTGCCGCGGCACCGTGCCGCCGTGCACGCGCTCGCTGAAGCCGAAGCCTTCGCCGCGCTCGCGAGGGCCGACCTCGACGAGAACGTCGCCGAACTGGCCGTGGCCGCCCGACTGCTTCTTGTGGCGCCCGCGCACCGTCACGCCGTCGCGGATCGTCTCGCGATAGGCGACCGAGGGCTTCGTCGCCTCGACCGCGACGCCGAAGCGTTCGGCGAGGCGCTCGGTGATCACGCGCAGGTGCATCTCGCCCTGGCCCATCAGCTTGAGTTCGCCCGATTCCTGATCCTGCACGTAGGCGAGCGAGGGGTCCTCCTCGCACAGCTTGGTCAGCGCCGCGGCGAGCCGCACTTCGTCCTTGCGGTCCTTGACGTGAATGGCGAACGCCTGGGTCGGGGGCGGCGGCGGGACGATCGCCGCCGGCTCGGGCGCCTTCTTGCCGTCGGCGAAGCGATCGCCGGTCGTCAGGCCTTCGAGGCGCGCGAAGGCGACCGTGTCGCCCTCCTCGGCGCGCGGCTGCTTGGAGGAGACCGCGCCGATCAGCCGCGCGATGCCGGCGATGCGCTCCTCCTCGCCACGCGAAGAGATGACGCCGGCGCCGTCGAGGAAGGCGCCGCGCAGCACGCGCGCCAGCGACAATTTGCCGCCATGCGCGGTGTGGATGGTGCGCAGGATCTGGGCAAGCGCCGGCCCCTCCGGCTCGACGCCGAGCCGCGCGCGCGTCTGCGTCACCCCCGGCGCCTCGTGGCGCAGCGCCTTGAGCAGCCGCGTCACGCCATGGCCAGCGGTCGCCGATCCCATCAGCAGGGGCACGACGTGACCCTCGCGCAATTCGCGCGCGAGGTCGTCGAACACCCGGTCGCGCGGCGGTTCGATGTCGCTGATGAGCTGTTCCATCAGCGCGTCGTCGTAGTCGGCGAGGCGTTCGAGCATGGAATAGCGCGCCTGCTTTTCGTCGGTCGCCGCGCCGACCGGCATCGCCACCACGACGGAGGGCTGAGACTCGCGGTAGACGAAGGCGCGCTCCAGCGCCAGATCGATGAAGCCGGTGGCGACGCCGTTCTCCCAGATCGGGATCTGGCGCAGCAGCAGGGGCGCGCGCGAGGCCGGCTGCAACATCTCCAGAGCCTCGCGCACGCCCCCGCCGGCGAGATCGATCTTGTTGAGAAACAAGATGCGGGGAATGCGCAGCTCCTCGAGCTCGCGCAGGATCACCTGCAAGGCCGGCGCCTTGCGCGGATCGGCCTCGCAGACGACGACCGCCGCGTCGCAGGCGGGCAGCGCCAAGCGCATATCGTGGGCGAATTCGACCGAGCCGGGGCAATCGAAGAAGGTGAAGCGGTCGCCCATATAATCGACGCTTGCGATGTTGGGTTCGACGCTCATCGCGTGGTCGCGCGCCTCGGGACTGGAGTCGCCGACGCTGGTGCCATCGCGCACCGAACCTTGCCGCGCCGCCCCGCCGCCGCGCACCAGAAGGCCCTCGAGGAGGCTGGTCTTGCCGCTCTGGAACGGGCCGACGATCGCGATCAATCGCGGGCCCGCAATCCTGTGTTCGCCATTCTGTCCGGCTGCGGCCATCGCGTCCTCCTGTCGCCTTCCAGGCTAACCCTTTGATGTATGCTTGCAAGTCTCGGCGCGCCGCGCAAGCGGTCGATTGACCTAGGTCAACGGCGCCTGTGGCCATCGGCGGACGGTTGCGATAGGAACGGCGGCTCGAAGGCGCGACGGAGCGGGGGCGCTTTCCGCGTTGGGAAGGATGGCATGAACGAAACCGCGACCTCGCACGCCGAAGGTCTCGCCGCCGCGCTGGGCGGGCGTTCGATCGTGCTCGTGGGCATGATGGGCGCGGGAAAGACCTCGGTGGGCAAGCGGCTCGCCCAACGCCTCGGCCTGCCCTTCGTCGACGCCGACGCCGAAATCGAAGCCGGCGCGCAGATGACGATTCCGGAGATTTTCGAGCGCTTCGGCGAAGCCTATTTTCGCGACGGCGAACGCCGGGTGATCGCGCGGCTGCTCCTCGACGGGCCCAAGGTTCTGGCCACCGGCGGCGGCGCCTTCCTCAACGAGGCGACGCGCCAGCGCATCGGCCAAGCCGGCGTCTCCATATGGCTGAAACCGGATTTCGAGGTGCTGCTGCGCCGGGTGCGCAAACGCTCGAACCGGCCGTTGCTGCGCACCGCCGACCCGATAGCGACCTTGCGCCGGCTGCTCGACGAGCGCAGCCCGATCTACGCGCTCGCCGACATGACGATCGAATCGCACGAGGGGCCGCATGACGCGGTCGTCGACGCGATCATGGAGCGCCTGCGCCGGCGCTTCGTCCCGCCGCGCGAGGAGGCCGCGCCGGCCCGCCCGGCGTTGCGCGAAGTCGAGGTCGCGCTCGGCGCGCGCGCCTACACGATCCTGATCGGCGAGGGGCTCGTCGACGCCGCCGGGGCGCATATCGCGCATCTCGCGCCCGGCGCGCAATGCGCCGTCGTCACCGACGAGACGGTCGCGGCGCTGCACCTCGAGAGATTGACGCGAAGCCTCGCGCGGGCGGGACTGAAGACCAGCGTCGTCGTCTGTCCGCCGGGCGAAGCGACGAAGTCCTACTCCGAATTCGCGCGCGTCAGCGACGCGCTGATCGGCGCCCATATCGAGCGGCGCGACATCGTCGTCGCGTTCGGCGGCGGCGTCATCGGCGATCTCGCCGGCTTTTGCGCGGCGTGCCTGAGGCGCGGCGTGCGCTTCGTGCAGATGCCGACGACTCTGCTCTCGCAGGTCGATTCCAGCATCGGCGGCAAGACCGCGATCAATTCGCCCGCCGGCAAGAACCTGATCGGCGCGTTTCATCAACCTTCCCTGGTGCTAGCCGACACCGGCGTGCTCGACACCCTGAGCCCGCGCGAATTTCGCGCCGGCTACGCCGAGGTCGTCAAGGTCGGCCTGATCGGCGATCGCGATTTCTTCGACTGGCTGGAGACGCGCTGGCGCGAGGTGTTCTCCGGCGGCCCGGCGCGTCTCGAGGCGATCGCCAAGAGCTGCGCCGCCAAGGCGCGCATCGTCGCCGCCGACGAGACCGAGCAGGGCGAACGCGCGCTGCTCAATCTCGGTCACACCTTCGGCCACGCCTTCGAGCGGCTGGCGCGCTACGAGAGCGCGCGCCTCGTCCATGGCGAGGGCGTGGCGATCGGCATGGCCTGCGCGTTCCGCTTTTCGCGCGAACTCGGCCTGTGCTCGGGGCAGGACGCGGTGCGCGTGGAGAGCCACCTCGAGGCGATCGGCCTGCCGACCCGCATCTCCGAAATCCCCGGCCTTACGACTGACGTGCAAGCGATCCTCGCCGCGATGCGACAGGACAAGAAGGTCGAGCGCGGACGGCTGACGTTCATTCTCGCCAAGGGGATCGGCGAGTGCTTCATCGCCAAGGACGTTTCGGAAGGCCAGACGCTCGGCTTTCTCCAGCGCGAGCTCGCGCGCGGATGAGGACGCGCCGGCGACGGCCGGCCCATACTCGCCCTACTGGCGAAACGTATCGCAGGAATCGACCTGTCCGCTGTCGAGGCCGACGGTCAGCCACTTCTGGCGCATCGCCGACGAGCCGTGGGTGAAGCTGTCGGGCACGGCGTAGCCGCGCGCTTCCCGTTGCAGGCGGTCGTCGCCGATCGCCGCCGCGGTCGCCATCGCCTTTTCGATGTCGCCGGGATCGAGGATTTTCCACTTCTGATTGGCGTTGGCCGCCCAGACGCCGGCGAAGCAGTCGGCCATCAGCTCGACGCGCACCGACAGCGCGTTGGCTTGCGTGCGGCTGACGCCCTGCTTGGCCGCCTCGACCTTGTCGAGAATGCCGAGCAGGTCCTGGACGTGATGGCCGATTTCGTGGGCGATCACATAGGCGTAGGCGAAGTCGCCGCCGCCGCCGTACTGGGTCTGCATGTCGCGGAAGAACGACATGTCGAGATAGACTTTCTTGTCCACCGGGCAATAGAATGGCCCCATCGCGGCGCGCGCGCCGCCGCAGCCCGACGTGGTCGAGCCGCTGTAGAGCACCAGCGTCGCGTTGACGTACGGCACGCCCTTCTGCGCCGGCAGGACCTGCGCCCAGACCGCTTCCGTTTCGCCCAGCACATGCGCGACGAAGGTTCGCATCTCATCGTTGCCGCCGACCGCGGTCTGGCCGGGGCCGGCGGCTGGCGCCTGGACCGCGCCATGGGTCCCGGAACCGGCGACGATCTCCGCGCCGCCGAGGAGCAGGCGCGGATCGATGCCGGTGAAATAGCTGATCAGGACGATGATGATGATGGCGCCGAGGCCGAGGCCGCCCGAACCGCCGCCGATCGGCAGGCCGCCGCTGGCGCCGCGCCGATCGTCGATATTCGTCGACTCGGGCGTGTTTTGCCATTCCATGACGCTTCTCCCGGCGATGCGGCGACGAGCGGGCGTTTCCTAGCAGAGAGGCGGGCGCGCCGGTAGGGGCGGCGCCGCGGCTTACGCCTTTCTTAAGCGTTTGCCGCTAACCCTGGCCGAGCCGCCGCTAAAGAGCCCCGCGCCGCCATGACTCCCGTCTATTCGCTGGTCGTCCCCATCTTCAACGAGGAAGCCGTCCTGCCGATGCTGCTGCGGCGCCTCGACGCCCTGCTCGATTCTCTCGACGCGCCCGCCGAGGCGATCTTCGTCGACGACGGATCGAGCGACGCCGGCCCCATCGTCCTCGAGGCCAAGGCGCGCGCCGACCGCCGCTACCGCTTCGTCAAGCTGTCGCGCAATTTCGGCCACCAAGTCGCGATCACCACCGGCATGGACCGCGCCGCGGGGCAGGCCGTCATCGTCATGGACGCCGATCTCCAGGATCCGCCGGAGGTCGTGCTCGACATGATCGCCAAGTGGAAGGAGGGCTACGAGATCGTCTACGCCGAGCGCCTGTCGCGCGAAGGCGAGAGCCGGTTCAAGCGCGCCACCGCCGATCTCTTCTATCGCCTGCTGGGCAAGCTCAGCGACGTCGAGATTCCCCGCAACGTCGGCGATTTCCGCCTCGTCGACCGCAAGGCGCTCGACAGCTTCCTCGCCATGCCGGAGCGCGACCGCTTCGTGCGCGGCATGTTCGCCTGGATCGGCTTCCGCCAAGCCGTCGTGCCGTTCCACCGCCCGCCGCGCGCGGCCGGCGAGACCAAGTATTCGCTGACCAAGATGATCCGCCTCGCCGCCGACGGCGTCGTCTCGTTCTCCGACGCGCCGCTGCGCGTCGCGCTGTGGGCGGGGCTGGCGATCTCGAGCCTCGCCATCCTCTACGGCGTCTGGGTCATCGCGCTGTGGGCGATGAACGCCAATCTGGCGCGCGGCTGGAGTTCGATCATCGTCCTCGTGGCCTTCCTCGGCGGCGCCAATATGCTGATGACGGGCGTGATGGGCGTCTACGTCGGGCGCATCTACGCCGAGGTCAAACGCCGCCCGCTCTACATCGTCGACAAGGCCGTGGGCTTCGAGGCCGCCGCCGAGGCGCCGGCGACGCGCGCGCCGGCGCGCGAGGCGGAGGCAAAACGCGCGTGAAAGCGATCCGCCAACGGCCGGTGCGGCGGCGCGGCGCCTGAAGGACGGACGGCGCCCGCCATGTCCCTTTCCCCTCCCGCCGCGCTTGCGCGCGAAAGCTTCCAGGGGTCGGCTCGCGGCCTGCCCGCCGCGGTCGGGCTGTCGCTGGCGATCGGCCTCCTCGCGGTCGCGCTGCAGTTGCGCTACGGCCTGCTCGGCGACGTCTCCTGGCTGATCACCGCCGACGAGAAGTGGCTCGACGGCCAGACCCCCTATCGCGACTTCATTGAGATCAATCCGCCCGCCTCGCTTCTTCTCTACTGGCCCGCCGTCGCCCTCGCGCGCCGCGTCGGCGTCTGGCCGGAGTTCACCGTCGCCGCCTTCGGGTTCCTCAGCATCGCCGCCAGTCTCGGCGTCGGCGCCGCGATCCTTCGCCGGGCGGGACTGCTCGGCCGCGTCGGGCCGCTCGCTTTCGGCGTGGCGCTGGTCGCGTTCGCGGTCCTGCCGGGCCAATCCTTCTGCGAGCGCGACCAACTGGCGGCGCTCTACGGCCTGCCTTTCCTCGCGATCGCCGCCGCGCGCGCGGCGCGCGCGCCGGTCGATTGGCGAATCGCGGTCCTGGCGGGCGTCGGCGCCGGCGCGATGGCCGCGATCAAGCCGCCCTACGCCCTCGTCGCCGTCGCCCTCCTGCCGTATCTCATGTGGCGGATCGGCGTCCTGGCGCTCGCCGCTTCGATCGAATTCACCGCCGCCGCGGCGGTCGGCTTGGCCTATGTGGCGCTGGTCGCGTTCGCCTTTCCGCATTATGTCGCGGACATCCTGCCGCTCGGCCTCGCGGTCTACGCGCCGATCCGCGAACCCTTCCTCCAGCTCGCGAGCGAACCCGGAGTTCTCCTGACGCTCGTCATCGGCGCGGCGCTCGTGCGCATCGCGGGACGGGACATCGGCGAGCCGCGGGTCGCGGTCCCCGCGCTCGCCGCCTTGGGCGCGCTCGCCGCCTATCTCGTGCAAGGCAAGGGCTGGCTCTACCAGGCCTATCCCGCGCTGGCCTTCATGATCCTGGCCGCGGGACTGGCGCTCGAACTGCGAGCGCCCACGCCGCGCCGAATCGCGATCGGCGCGCTCGCCGGCGTCGCGGCCGCCTTCGCCCTGCTTTGGCTCGACCGATGGCCGCTGCCGATCGCCTTCGCGGCGGCGGCCGGCGCGAGCGCGCTGAACGCCGCCCTCGAACGGAAGACGCCGCTCGCCGAAATGGGCGTCGCCGGCGCGATCGGCGTCGCTTGCGGCCTCTTCGCCATGGACGGGATCAGCACGCCCGCCCTCGCGCGCGCGCTCGCGAGCCTTGGGCCGCATCCGACGGTGGCGGCGATCTCCGAAAGCCTCGCCTTCGGCCATCCCATGGTGCGCTCCGTCGGCGGCGTTTGGGCGCAGAGCGTTCCGAGCCTGTGGATCGCCTCGGCGGCGCGCCGCCTGATCGACGAACATCCGGGGGACGAAGCGCTCGCCCAGCGCTTGGCTCCCTATATCGATCGCGACCGCGATAGGCTCGTCGGGGACATCGAAGGAAACCGGCCCGACGCGATCCTGGTCGGCAGGACCGACACGCGCTTTCACCGATGGGTGTGGAGCGATCCCGCGGTCGCCGCCGCGATGGCGAATTACCAATTCTTCGCCGCCAACCCCGACAAGAATTTCCCGGCGGAACTCTACGTGCGCAAGGACCTGATCGGCCTGCGCGCGACGCTGCCCGGCGGCGAGGAGGGCGGGCGCGCGCAGCGCCCCTCGCCGTGAAGCCGCCGTCCCTGCGCATGGACGCGGCGGCCCGGACCTCGTATGAATTCCGTCACGCAAATCGCGCCAGGCGGCGCGAAAACGCGTCGGTCGGCTCGGAAATCGGGATGAACAAGCGAATTCGCGGCGTCGGCCCGCTGCACAAGAGGCGCGGGGGATGCTGACCAACAAAGGCAAGTACGGGTTGAAGGCGATGGTCCATCTGGCGGGCATGCCGCCGGGACGGCCGGCGCTGGTCGCCGATATCGCGGCGGCCAACTCGATCCCGAAGAAATTCCTCGACGCCATCCTCGGCGAACTGCGCACCGCCGGCCTCGTTCACTCGAAGAAGGGCCGCGGCGGCGGCTACGTCCTCGCGCGAAGCGCGCACGAGATCAGTGTCGGCGAGATCGTCAGCGCCCTCGACGGCCCGCTCGCGCCGATCGCCTGCGCCAGCCGCAGGTTCTACCGCGGCTGCGACGACTGCCCGGCGGAAAATCGATGCAGCGTGCGCCTGATGATGATCGAGGTGCGCGACGCGATCGCCCGGGTGCTCGACAGCCGCTCGCTCGCGGCGATGCGGGAGATGGCGGAAGCGGTAGAGGGCGAGCTGACCTATCAGATTTGAGGGCGCCGGTCCGGCCGCCGCGCGCATCCGGCGGCCGATCCCTTTCACTGCCTCAGCGCCCCCGGGAAAAACTGCATCGCTCCGTGCCCTTTGCGCGGCTGGAACGACTCCGCGCACCTGCCGTTCTTTTGAACCGTTCCGGCCGGGCAGACGCAGTCTTTGCCCGTCGGGCCGGCGATCATCGGCGGCGTGCAACGTTTCGCGATGGGGATGCACGCCTTGCCTTGCGTCTGCATGCCCGGCGGGCAGACGCACGAGTCCGGCCTCGGCCCGGGGATCGTCGGCGGCGCGCATCGCTTGCGAATGGGGACGCATTCCTTGCCTTGCAACTGCATGCCCTGCGGGCAGACGCAGGAGCCGAGCGTCGGGCCGGGGATCATCGGTGGCGGGCATTGTCTGCGAATGGGGACGCATTCCTTGCCTTGCAACTGCATGCCCTCCGGGCAGACGCAGGAGCCCGGCGTCGGGCCGGGAATCATCGGCGGCGGGCAAAGCTTGTGGACGACGACGCACTTCTTGTCCTGCAACTGCTGCCCCTGCGGGCAGACGCAGGAGCCGGGCGTCGGGCCGGGGATCGTCGGCGGCGCGCAAACGGGACGCACCCTCTGCGCCGTCACGTCGACCTCGAACGGCGCGCAGTTCCCCCATGCTTGTGGGACGCTTTGCAAAGTCTGCAACGGATTGTCGGCGTTGTTCGCATCATTGAAGGCGCCGGCGTAAGTCGTCGGCGGCGACGCGCTCGTGCCGTCGGCGATGAAACAGTTGAGGAAGACGGCCGGGTATGACGCGGAAGCCGGCGCGTTTATCGTCACCGGAAACGCTATGGTCGAGCCGAACGCCAACGTGACGTTGGCCGCCGGGCAAGCGGAAGCCGTCGAGGTCGCGGGGGTCCATGACGAATTCGTCGCGCACGACGTCATGGATCCCGGTCCGCTTATCGAGGACGAAATCGTCAGACCGGTCGCGGCGACCAACGCGCCGCTCGACGGGGTCGACGTCGGGGCCGCAACGGAATAGACGCCTTCCCCGAATTCGACGGGCCCGTTGAAGCCGCTTATGCCGGGACCGGTTGGACTCGTTTTCGTGCATACCGGCGTCACCGTGACCTTAAACGGGCAGGCCGAACCGGGTGTGCAGGCTTCCGTGGCGCCGTCGTAGACCTTGGTGACCAGGAGTTCCGCCTGAACACAATATTCCGGCGGCGGCGGCTGGCTATTGCATAGATACAGGGGCGCCGTCGCCTCATCCACCTGGATATTGAGGCCGTTTATAGGGCTTGGCATGTTATCCGGCTTCGCGGCCCCGTCCGACCCGGGCGGCGCGGCGAAGACTTGGGCGTAATTGTTGATCGTCACGCAACTGCCGGGCGCCGGCGCATACTTGGACCCGGGCAGGGGAAGCGTGACCGGGAACGTCACCGAGGTGACGGCGCCCGCGGGAAGATTATCGATCGTCCAAACCAGTTCGCCCCCGGAACCGGGGAGCGTGGGGCCCGGCCCCGGCGGCGGCACGAACGTCGGCGGCGGCGAGGTCGGAGTCTCAGAAGACGTGAAGCTCGACGGCAACGTCAATTGAGGCTGCAAGTCGTCATGCGCCACCACCTGGGTCAGCGGGGCGCCGGCATTGGAATTGGTCAGCGTCAGGGTGACGTTGGCTTGCGGCGCCGCGGTCAGCCCGTTGTAATTGAAGTAGTCCGGCGAAATGCTCTTGGCGAGATAGAGGCCGGGGCACAGGGCGTGCGCGATTCCCGACAGGGCCGTGGGCAGACCGGCGTAGGGCGTCATCGTCACGTTGGCCGGGCCGAGAAGCGCCGTCATGTTCGCCAGCGTGGCCGGCTCGCTCGAGGCGCCGGTCAGGCCAATCCCGATGATCGGAATCCCCGCGGCGTAGAGCTGGTTGACGAACGGCACGGCGGCGTTGGCCGCGATAGCGGTATTGTTGGTGTAGACGACGTTTCCGGAGCTATCCAGGTATTTGTCCGGCGCGCCGTCCGTTATGAAAATGACGACCGTCGGCGGCGGCGCGGCGATCGTCGTCGCCATCTGCAGCGCCGCTTCCCAATTGGTCTCGCCGAAGGGAACGGGATAAGAACCGGGGAGATTGGGATAGGTCGAGGCGCTCATCGAATACTTGAGTTGAGCGGCGTCGGAGAAGAGAATTTCAGCCGCCTGCGACCCGCCTTGATTGAATACGCTGGCCGCGTTGGTCAGCGCCGCCGTGACGTCGGCGACATAAGGGGTCATGCTGGTCGACTTATCGACGACGAAAATCGTGTTGAAGCCGCACGTCGTCGGCAGCGCCGGCGGCGTCGAAACCGGGACATTGCCCAGGGAGTTCAAGGTCACGCAGGCGGTGTTGTTGCTCGGGTTGGAGTCCTGCAGGCCGGAAGCCGGCGTCACGCCGACGGTGGCGCAATTGGTCGCCGTTTGCCCTTGCGGCGGCGGGGGCGTGGCGGAAATCGCGATCGTGCCCATGAAAGCGCCGGGACCGACCGGGCCCGCGCCGATGTAGGTGCAAATGAAGGAGGCGCCCGCGGCGACCGGCGTCGTCGGGCACGACCAGGCGCCCGCCGGCGTCGCCGACAGGAAGGTGTAAGTCATTCCCGCGGGCACGACGTCGGTGACGGTGACGTTGTTGGCGCCGGCGAATCCGAGGCCGACGTTCGTCACCGTGAGATCGAATTCGAGACCGCTCGCGCCGCCCGTCGCGCCGCCGTCGCCCGCCGGGCCGCCGCTCTTGACGATCCCCAGATCGATCGGGTTCGTCACCGTCGCGCAGGACGTATTGTTGCTCGGATTGGAATCCTGAAGGCCCGACGCCGCAGTGAACCCGACCGTCGAACAATTCTTGAACGAGCCGCCCAGCGGCGCCGTCGCGGTGATGGCGATGGGGGGCAGCGCCGCGCCGCTCGCGATCGGGCCCGCGCCGACGTAGGCGCAAGTCAGCGTGCCGCCCGCGGCGATGGGCGGCGCCGGCGTGCAGTTCCAGTCCGAACCGGCGGCGACGCCGGTGAAGGTCACGCCGGCAGGCACGACGTCGGTCACCTCGATGGCGGCGGTGTTGACGATCGCCGCGCCCGGATTGGTCACCGCGAGCGTGAACGTGAAGCCCCCGGCGGTCGCCGCGGCGACGCCGGTCTTGGCGATCGCCAGATCGTAGATTATCACGCACGAGCCGTCGGGATTGGTTCCATTCGGGCAATTGCCGCCGCCGCCCGTGTTCCCGCCGCCCGTGTTCCCGCCGCCGGCCGCAGGCGCCGCCGCGCTCGCGACAAATCCCGGTCCGCCGTATTGGCCTTCGGCGCACGGCGCCGTCAATATTCTGACCTGGCCGAGATGGCCGGTGGCCGCGGGATCATGGAAGGCGCTGTCGTAATCGACGGAAAAGCTCGTCCACGGCGGTTGGTTGAAGGGGCGGACCGGGGCGGCGGGCAAGGCCTGCACGCCATGAACGACCAAGGGCCCGCCGGGCAAAAGCTGTTCTTGCAGCGCCGGGTCGTCGCGCAGGTCCTGCCCGGTCGTCCACAGCGCGGCCTCGCAACTCTTCGTGTCGAGAGCGCCGTCGGGGCCATAGCCGTAGCCGAGCGCGACGCCGCCGTTGGTGTTGCGATAGTCGTCGGCGAATCCGACGGCGTATTCCTCGGGCTCGGCGATCCAGCGGCTGCGGTTCTCCGGCTTTTTGGGACTTTCGAGCCAATAGCGCAGGACGCGCGGCTCCGCCGGCGCGGTGAAAGCCTTGAAGTCGTAGCTGGCGACGATCGGCGCGCGCTGCGCCAGGATCATCGCGCCCTTGTGCGAGAACAGAATATCGGAAACCTGGTAGGGGCCGGGCTGCGCGGGGACGTCGAGCTCCCAGCGCGGATCGTCGGCGAACCCGCCGTCGTTTCGAATGCCGACGGACCAGACTTGCGGCCCTTCGGCGACGGAATAAAAGAGGCGCCCCTCATGAACGGCCAATCCCCAGACCCGGCGGCCTAGGGGAGCGTAGCCCCAGGTGTCCGGATTCTGGGAGTCGAATTTCGCAACGGCGATATTCGGCCGCGCGCTCGGGTCGAAGGGGACCGGCGCCACTTGCGCGGCGGCGCGGCCGGCGACGCCGTGATCGAAATGCCCGAGATCGTCGCCATTGAGGTCAAAGCGATGAATCATGCCGGTGTAGAGATCGGAAACGAAGAGCTGCTGGTGCGCCGCGTCGAAAGCAAGGCTGCCGAGAGCCGGCGCCGGATTGGGCACGCCGTCGAGCGCGACGTCGGCGAACAGGCTGACGACGCCCGTATTGCCGTCGACTTTGAAGATGCTGCCCGGCCCGCCCTGCAGCTCCAAGCCGAACTGGCCCCGCATCCAGCCCTCGCCCGGACCGCCGCGCTTCACGCGCAACGGTCGGCCGTCCGGGCCGCGACCGACGAGCTGCAAGCCGAATGCGGACGTCGCCGAAAGGTAGATGTCGGGCGGCGTCTGATCGTCGAGGGCTATGCCGAAGACCTGTCCGACATCGCGGGCCAACACGTCGAACGGCTTCGCCGCCGGAAGGTCGCGCGCGTCCCATGTCTCGCTCGCCCGCTGGATATCCATGATGCGGGCCGAGGGGCCGTCAGGGTTGACGAAGGTGAGGTCGGCGGCGGACTTGCCGGCCAATTTCGCGGGGTCTGGCGCAACGGTTCCCGAAAAGCCGGTGACGACGAGGTCGCCCAATTTCAGGTTCGGGCCGGGACTGGCCGTTTGAGCCTGCGCGGCTCCGATTTGGAGCATCGCGACCAACGAGAGCGAGCGCCAAAAATATCCTGACATGGCGGCGTCCTCCCCAGCGCGGCCGATACTCGTGACGGCTCGACGCCTGCGACCCGGCGAATGCGCAATTGTTCATCGAGCCACATTCCGGCTGAACGAGATGTGAATAGAAATTCGCTGGAGCTCTCGAGGCCTTTCTGTGCGATGCGCATCGACACGACCGTTCTGGGCGAAGGCTGCGCGCCGAGGTCGCCCGCCGACGCGATGCGAAGCGCGCGACCGGCGCCGCGCTCGCGCTGCTCGACGTCATCAGGCGCAAGGGCATCGCGGCGATCATCTGAATCGCGGCAGGGACGGGTAAGGCGCGATTCGCGGCACGATGCTTCGCCCTGCCGAAGTTGACCGGCGTCAACGCGGATTCGCGCTCCGGCGCTTAGGGAAGTTTCGACATGCGCTTCTTTCGGCGGCGTGCGCTCCGCCGCGGGTTTGGCTAGCGCCTCGGGAACCCCCATGCAGGCCGCCGCATCGATGGGAAAGGTGGTGTCGGTCCGCGGCGCCGTCGTCGACGTCGCGTTCGACGGCCAACCGCCGCCGATCAACACCGCCCTGATCGTCGAAGGCGGGCGGCGGGAGCCGCTGGTTCTCGAAGTGCACGGCCACGTCGATCCCTTCACCGTGCGGGCCATCGCCCTGCAGGCGACGGCGGGGCTGGCGCGCGGCGCGCCGGTGCGCGCGACCCTCGCGCCGCTCTCGACCCCGGTCGGAGACGCGGTTCTCGGCCGGCTCCTCGACGTCACCGGCGCCGTGCGCGACCTCGGGCCGGAGCTGCCCGCCGACACGCCGCGACGCGGCATCCACAATCCGCCGCCCGCGCTCAAGGACGAGGCCTCCTCCACCGCAGTGTTCGAGACCGGCATCAAGATCATCGATCTTCTCTCGCCGCTCGCCCAAGGCGGCAAGGCGGCGATGTTCGGCGGCGCCGGCGTCGGCAAGACCGTGCTGGTGATGGAGCTGATGCGCGCCATGATCGAGAAGTACCAGGGCATCTCGGTCTTCGCCGGCGTCGGCGAGCGCTCGCGCGAGGGTCACGAACTCTTGAGCGACGTACGGAGCTCGGGGGTGCTGGCCCGCGCGGCGCTCATCTACGGCCAGATGAACGAGCCGCCCGGCGCTCGATGGCGCACGCCGTTGACCGCCTTGACGATCGCCGAATATTTCCGCGACGAGAAACATCGCAACGTCCTGCTGCTGATGGACAACGTCTTCCGCTTCGTGCAGGCGGGGGCAGAGGTCTCGAACCTGCTCGGCCGTCTGCCCTCGCGCGTCGGCTACCAGCCGACGCTGGCCACCGAGGTGGCGGCGCTGCAGGAGCGCATCGCTTCGGTCGCCGGCGCATCGGTCACCGCGATCCAGGCCGTCTATGTCCCCGCCGACGACTTCACCGACCCCGCGGTCACCGCGATCTCCAGCCACATGGACAGCATCATCATGCTGTCGCGCGCCTTGGCGGCGGAGGGCTTCTATCCCGCCGTCGATCCGCTCGCCTCCTCCTCCGCGCTGCTCGATCCGCTGGTCGTCGGCGAAGCGCATTATCGCGTCGCCGAGCGCGCGCGCGAGACGCTGGCGCGTTTCAACGATCTGCAGGACATCATTGCGCTGCTCGGCGTGGAGGAGCTCGGCGCCGGCGACCGGCTGATCGTCAAGCGGGCGCGGCGGCTGCAGCGCTTTCTCACCCAGCCCTTCGCCGTCACCGAAGCCTTCACCGGGCAGGCGGGCCGCAGCGTGCCGCGCACCGAGACGATCGCCGGCTGCGAGGCCATCCTCGCGGGCGAGGCCGACGAATGGGCCGAGCGCTCGCTCTACATGGTCGGAAACCTCGAGGAGGCGCGCCAAAAGGAGGCGGCGAGCGTCGCGCAAGGAGGCGCGTCATGAGGCTGCGCATCGTCACGCCGTTCCAGATCGTCGTCGACGAAGACCGGGTGCGAGCGCTGCGCGCCGAGGACGCCAGCGGAGCGTTCGGCGTCCTGCCCGGCCACGCCGATTTCCTCACCAGCCTCGCCATCTCCGTGGTGAGCTGGACCAGCGCCGGCGGCGCGCAACGCTATTGCGCGGTGCGGCGCGGCGTGCTTTCCGTCACCGCCGGCCGGGACGTCGCCATCGCCAGCCGAGAGGCGATCGCCGGCGACGATTTCGCGCGGCTCGACCAAACGGTCCTCGAGCGATTTCGCGCCGAAAGCGAAAGCGAGCGTCAGGAGCACGTCGAGAGCACCCGCCTGCAACTGGTCGCCATCCGCCAGATCATGCGCCGCCTCAGGCCGGACGGGCGCGGCGCGCCGACGGGGCGCCCATGACGCCGCGCGAGCCCGAGCCCGACGAACGCGATGACCTCGTCTCCAACGTCCGGCTGCGCGACGAAAGGCGGCGAAAATCGCTGCGCGAGGGCGAACCGTCGGTGGCGCGCCGCCTAGCGCAGATCGGCGTTCTCGGCTGGATCATCGTCACGCCGATGCTGATCGGCGTGTTCGTCGGCCGTTGGCTCGACCATGTCTTCAATTCGGGGATATTCTGGAGCGCCCCGCTGCTGATGCTCGGCTTGGCGCTCGGCGGCTGGTCGGCCTGGAAATGGATGAACGCCCAGTGAGCTCGCTGTCCTCAGACCCCTTCGCGGTCCTTGCCGCGCTCGTCGGCCTCGCGGGGCATTTGGCGGCCGGGTTCGCGCTCGGCGTCGTCTACTTTCTCGCGCTCTGGCGCAGCGCGCGCCTGTTCGGCGAGGGCGGAAGCGCGATCTCCGTCCTATCTCTTGCGATCGCGCGGATCGCGCTTCTCGCGGGCGCGCTGACCTTGGCCAGCCTCGAAGGCGCGCCGCCGCTGTTGGCGATGGCGCTCGGGGCGCTGATCGCCCGCGCCGTCGTCGTGCGCAAGATCGGCGGGCTCGCGTCATGACCTCGCCGCTCGTCAACCTCCCCCTGTTCCATATCGGCCCGGCGCCGATCACCGAGCCCGTGCTCGTCACCTGGGCGATCATGGCGGCGCTCGTCCTCGTCGGCGTCCTCGTTTCGCGGCGCCTGACGCTCGTCCCCTCGGCGACCCAGGCGGCGATCGAGCTCGTCGTCGACGCCGTCGACGGCACGATCCGCGACACCATGCGCGCCGAGCCGGCGCCGTACCGCGCGATGATCGGCACGCTGTTCGTCTTCATCTTCGTCGCCAACTGGTCCTCGCTGATACCGGGAGTCGCGCCGCCGACCGCGCACATCGAGACCGACGCCGCGCTGGCGCTGATCGTTTTCCTCGCGGTCATCTGGTTCGGCGTCCGCGCGAGCGGTGTTCGCGGCTATCTCTCGACCTTCGCCTCGCCGAACCCGATCATGATCCCGCTCAATTTCGTCGAGAGCCTGACGCGGACTTTCTCGCTGCTGGTGCGCTTGTTCGGCAACGTGATGAGCGGCGTGTTCGTCGTCGGCGTCGTCCTATCGCTCGCCGGCCTGTTCGTGCCAATCCCGCTGATGGCGCTCGAACTGCTGACCGGGGCGGTGCAAGCCTATATCTTCGCGGTTCTGGCGATGGTGTTCATCGCCGGGGCGATCGGCGAAGGACGCCCAGCCTCCGATGCCTCCGAAGAAAGGACGCCGCCATGAATTGGTTAGCCATCGCCAGCATCGTATCGGCCGCTCTGGCGGTCTCCTTCGGGGCGATCGGGCCGGCGCTCGCCGAGGGGCGCGCCGTCGCCGCGGCGATGGACGCGATCGCCCGCCAGCCGGAGGCGGCCAACACCATCTCACGCACCTTGTTCGTCGGCCTCGCGATGATCGAGACCATGGCGATCTACTGCCTGGTGATCGCGCTGCTGCTGCTTTTCGCCAACCCGTTGCTGAAATGATCACATGACCATCGACTGGTGGACGCTCGGCTTCCAGACCGTCAACGTCGGCGTCCTGATCTGGCTGCTCGGTCGATTCTTCTGGCGCCCGGTCGCGGCGATGATCGAGCGGCGGCGCGCATCGGCCGAGCAGACCCTCGCCGACGCGCAGGCGCGGCGGACGCAAGCGGACGCCGCGCTCGCGGGAATCGAGCGCACGCGCGCCGGATTCGCCGGCGAACGCGAGGCGATCCTCGCCGCGGCGCGCGAAGTCGCGGAGCGGGAAACGGCGGTGCGCCGCGAAGAGGCCGCCAAACAAGTCGCGGCGATCGAGGCGGCCGGCCGAGCGGCGATCGAGAGCGAAGGGCAAGCCGCCGAAAGAGCCTGGGCCGAGCGGGCCGCGCATCTCGCGGTGGAGATCGCCGAGCGCCTCGCCGCGCGTCTCGACGGCGAAGCCGTGCGCGCGGCGTTTCTCGACTGGCTCATCGAGGCGATCAGCGCTCTGCCCGAAGGGAAGCGGCAGGTCGCGGCGGCCGACGGCGTCGCGCTGGAGGCGATCAGCGCGACGCCGATCGGTCCAGCCGAACAGGAGCGCTGCCGCAAACGGATCGCCGAAGCGTTTGGAAACGATCCAAGAATCGCGTTCACCACCGATCCTTCGCTGATCGCGGGCCTCGAACTGAAAGGTCCGCATCTCGTCGTCAGCAATAGCTGGCGGGCCGACCTCAATCGCATTCTCGCGGACATCGCCCATGACGAAGGACGTCGCGCTCGTCTCCGGACTTCCCGACGTCGGGCTCGACGAGCTGCTGCGCTTCGACAAGGGACAGTTCGGTTTCGCCCAGGCGCTCGAACGCGACCGCATCGGCTGCGTGCTGCTCGACGACGTCGACACCGTCGAAGCCGGCGACGTCGTGCGCGGCACCGGCAACGTCGTGCGCGTGCCGGTCGGCCCGGCACTGCTCGGGCGCATCGTCGATCCCCTCGGCCGCCCGATCGACGGCCGCGGACCGATCGAAGCCGAGTCGCACGAGCCGATCGAGCGGCCGGCGCCGGGAATCCTCGAACGCGATCTGGTGACCGAGCCGGTGCAGACCGGCCTCGTCGTCATCGACGCGCTGTTCGCACTCGGCCGCGGCCAACGCGAACTCATCATCGGCGATCGCGCGATCGGCAAGACCACGATCGCCGTCGACACGATCATCAATCAGCGCTCGAGCGACATCGTCTGCGTCTATGTGGCGGTCGGCCAGAAGACGTCGAGCGTCCGGCGCGCCATCGAAGCGATCGAGGCTCACGGCGAACCCAGCCGTTGCGTCATCGTCGTCGCCGGGGCCGCGAGCTCGCCCGGGCTGCAGTGGATCGCGCCGTTCGCCGGCTTCACCATCGCGGAGTATTTTCGCGATCGCGGCCAGCACGCGCTGATCGTCGTCGACGATCTGACCAAGCACGCCGCCGCCCATCGCGAGATCGCGCTGCTCACCCGTCAGTCGCCCGGCCGCGAGGCCTATCCCGGCGACGTGTTCTACGTTCACGCGCGGCTTCTGGAGCGCGCCGCCAAGCTCTCCGCCGAAAAGGGCGGTGGCTCGCTGACCGCGCTGCCGATCGCCGAAACCGACGCGGGCAACCTCAGCGCCTATATTCCCACCAATCTGATTTCGATCGCCGATGGCCAGATCGTGCTCGACTCCAGGCTCTTCAACGAGGGCCGCAAGCCGGCGGTGGACGCCGGCGTCAGCGTCAGCCGGGTCGGCGGCAAAACGCAGGCGCCCGCGCTGCGGGAAGCGGCCGAGCGGCTCCGGCTCGATTACGCGCAGTTCGTCGAGCTCGAGATGTTCACGCGGTTCGGCGGCATGCCCGACCCCCGGGTGCGCGCCCAGTTGACGCGCGGCGAGCGAATCCGCGCGATTCTCGATCAGCCGCGCCACGCGCCGCTGCGGCTCGCCGACGAGACGGCGCTCGTCCTCGCGGTTCAGTTCGGCCTCCTGGACCCGCTGCCGCTTGTCGCGGTCGGCGCGTTCCGGCGCGGCCTGCCCGACGCGCTCAACCGCTCCTGCCCGGACGTCGTGCGGGCGATCGAGCGCACGGGGACGCTCGACGAGGCGAGCGCCGCGACCTTGCGCGAAGCGCTGCGCGCCTTCGCGTCGTCGTTCGCGCCAAGCGCGCCCCCGGCGCCGGGCCGGCCATGACCAAGCGACTGGCCGACGTAAGCGCGCGCATCGAAGGCATTCGCCAGCTCGGCCAGGTGGTGAATGCGATGCGCGGCATCGCTTCGGCGCGCGCCCAGCAGGCGCGCGGCCAACTCGCCGCGGTCGAAAGCTACGCCTCGACGATCGCCCTCGCCATCGGGCGGGTCATCGCGCTCGCGCCTTCGGCCGTCCAGGACGGCGCGCGTCGGCCGACCCGTCCCGCGCTGGTGCTGTTCTGCGCCGAACAGGGATTCGCCGGCGCCTTCAGCGAACGGGCGCTCGACGCGGTCGGCGGCGAGCTCGCCGCGTCGGTGCTGTTTCTCGTGGGCTCGCGCGGCCGCGCGATCGCCGCGGAACGGGGCGTCGAGGTCGACTGGACGAGCGCGGCGCCGGCGCAGTCGCTCGGAGTGTCCAGACTGGCCGACCGCATCGCCGAGGCGGTCTACGCGCGCATCGGCGTCGGCGACATCGATCGCCTCGACGCCGTCTTCAGCCAATGGCGGCCCGGAGAACCGGTGCGTATCGTGCGTCGCCGCCTTTTTCCCTTCGACATGCACGCCTTTGCGCTGCCGGTGCACGGCGTCACGCCGCTATGCAACCTGCCGCCCGAAGATCTCCTGCGCGATTTGACGGCCGAGTACATGCACGCGCAACTCTGCGACGCCGCGCTGCACGCCTTCGCCGCCGAGAACGAAGCGCGCGTCGAGGCGATGGCCTCGGCGCACCGGGAAATCGACCGCCAGCTCGCCTCGCTCAAAGCCACGCAGCGGCAGGTGCGCCAGGAGGACATCACGGCGGAGATCATCGAGCTCGCCGCCGGCGAAACGGCGAGCCGCAAGATCGGCCGATCACGGCGATAAGCCGCACGCCAGGGCGTGCCTCGACGACGTAAGGGAGTCGCACATCTCGGCGAAGCCTGCGGCCAATCCCCCGGCCCCTCACCCTGCCTCTCCCCGCTTCGCGGGGAGAGGGGCGCACGGCGCCGTTCTTCCCCTCTCCCCGCTTGCGGGGAGAGGCAGGGTGAGGGGCGGGGCGACTAGCCGCGCTGTCGCCGAGATGTGCGTATGCTCCACGTCGACGACCGCGTCGGCAATTCTGCTTGGCGTCAGCGCGGCGGCGCGCGGCGCCGCGCCGATCGGCGTCGCCGAGCCCTCGGACTCGCTTTCCAGCCACTGCGCCTGATGGCCGGCGACGATCGCGTCGAGCGTCTGGGAACCGGGGTGGTAGGAGGTCTGGACGTAGATGAGCGGATCGCTGTCGACGAGCTCGGGCTTGTCGGGGACCAGTATGGTCACGTGGCGCTGCTGGCCGCCTTCCTTGTCCTCGATCCAGCCCTTGGGCGGGACGACCGTCGACTGGAACCAGGCGCAGAGTTTCTGGCCGGGGCACGGCGTCATCATTTTCTTGATCTCGGCAGCCGCGCCGCTCGGCGCGAGCGCCGCCACGCCGGCGACGAGCAACAGCGCGGCGAGCGTCCCGGCGGAAATCTCGCGCACCGCTTACGGTCTGCGCCCTCGCGCGCCGTCTGCGATTCGGCGGGCCCTCACGCGCCCAGGTTGGCGCGCGCCTTGGCGATCGCGCCATGCAGCACGTCTTCGCGCAGCGGCAGCGTCGGCTCGTTGAACAGGATCGCGCGCAGCCAGTCGAGCGCCAACGCCAGCAGCGCCTCGTCATCGGTGGCGAGCTTGGGCCGCATTTCGGGCGCGATCGCATAGCGATCGAGGAAACTCGTCTCGAAGACGAACTTGCGGAAGGCGTCGAGATCGGTCGTCGCCATGAAGAACATCTTGCGGGTGCGCTCGTCGGGCTCCTTGCCCCAGGGACCGCCGAGCGTCCGCCACGAGGCGAGCTTCATCAGGATGTGAATCCAGCCGCGGTTCGCCGCGTCGTAAGTCTCGACGCCCTCGTCGGCGCGAAACTGGCCGACGGTGCGTTCGCGCGGCTCG
Organism: Roseiarcus sp.; assembly: GCA_050010035.1. Classification (GTDB taxonomy): domain Bacteria; phylum Pseudomonadota; class Alphaproteobacteria; order Rhizobiales; family Beijerinckiaceae; genus Roseiarcus. Next base: position 2,471 of record JBEKLU010000072.1, on the reverse strand, counting down.
TCGTGGCCCTTGCAATGCGCCTCCTTGACGAGGAAGTAGAAGTCCTCCGGCGCCTCGTGGCCCTTCATCTTCACCGAGGCGAGGCCCAAGGGATAGTAGCGGCAGGCCGCCGGCCGGTCGGCGTAGACGAAGCAGCCGCTCTTGCCTTCGAGGAAGACGCAGGGACGCTTTTCCTCGCCCTTATCGACCCGTTTGAGCTTGAGCACGGGCATCCCCGAGGCCTCGTGCACGCTCGGCGTTCCGAACATGCGCCCGACTTCGCCGGCTTTGAGATCGAGATGGCGCGCCAGACGGATCAGGTCGTAAGGCGTCAGCGTGATGTCGGTGTCGTGGCAGCATTCGTTCCAGCAGGACACGCCGGCATGGCACGAAAAGCAAAAGGAGTCGCCCGCCGTCAGCCGCACCGGCACCACTGGACTGGTGGTCGATTCCTTCAGCGCCGAAACGATCGGCACGTCGAGATCGGTTTCGGCCTCGCGCCGACGCGCCTCTTCCTCCGCGTATCGCTGCTCTTCGGCCACGGGCGTCTCGGCTTCGTCTTGCGGACTGTCGCCGCTGGAATTCGTCATCCGTTTCCTTCACATTCGATTGAAGCCGCGAGCGCGCCGGCGCGCGACGCCTCAGGCGTGGCGCGCGGCGATCACCGCGTCGCGCAGGAAGCTGACTTCCTCGCGCGTTTCCTTGAGCCGCGCAACCACCGTATCGCGCATCGACAGCATGCCGACCAGCCTGGCGCCCTCGACGACCGGCAAGTGGCGAATCCGATGCTCGTTCATGAGCTTCTCCGCGGCGACTACGCTCTCTTCGGGCGCGCAGGTGACGACGTCGCGCGACATCAGATCGCGCACGCGCCGCTCGCGCAACCGCGCGCTGTCCTTGGCGAAGGCGCGCACCAGATCGCGTTCGGAAATGATGCCGACCAGCGCGCCGCCGGCGCCGCGAACCGGCAGGGCGCCGATGTTGCAGGTGCTCAATCGCGTCGCGACCGCCTCGACGCTCTCATCCGGCGCACAGCTGACGAGTTGTTGACGGTTCGCTCTGAGAATATCGCCGACTCGCATGGACTCCTCCCGTTCCCGTTTTTCTAATCGGGCCTTCCTGGCCCTTTGCATCGTCGGCGGCGCCGCGACGGGAAGCGATCCCGACGCGAGAGTCGCGGCGCGGGACCGCGCCGCGTTCCGCTCGAGAACAACCGGGGCCGCTCGAGGCCGGCCCCGGCTCGTTCTCCAGCCCGGCTAGTGCTTGGCCGCGCCGTAGGTCTTGGGAACCAGATCCTTATGCGGCACTTTCTTGAGCGCCCAGGTCTTGGTTTCCGGATCGAAGCGCGAATTGACGAACACCTTCCAGTTCGCATCGTCGAGGTCGGGGTGGTCGGCGCGGTAGTAGAAGCCGGGATAGCGGGTCTCCTCGCGGAAAGTGATGTGTCGCATGTGCGCCTCGCCCGTCCACAGGCGATGGTAGTTCTCCCAGGCGCGCAGCAGCTCGTGCAGATCCTTGGCGCGCATGTTGACGCTGTCTTCCTTGAGCAGCGTTATATAGTGCGCCGCCCGCTTCAGCATCTCGCCGTTGGTCTGGTAATAGGTGGCGACGCCCGCGACGTACTCGTCCATGATCTTCTGCAGGCGCATCTGGAACATGCGCGGCGTGATGTAGAACGGGTTGACGTCCTCCGCCGTGGCCTTGTCCTTGTGCTCGATGTAGTTGCGCACCGGACGATAGATTTCCTCGGTGATGACCTTGATGTCGCCCTTCAGCGCCGGCTTGAAATCGGCGTGATCGAGGCAGAACTTGACCATCGCCTTGGCGGCGATGCGGCCTTCCGCGTGGCTGCCCGAGGAGAACTTGTGCCCCGAGGCGCCGACGCCGTCGCCCGCGGTGAACAGGCCGTTGACCGTCGTCATGCGGTTGTAGCCCCACTGCCATTCCGGCGGCGCGATGTCTTCCGGACCCGACACCCAGATGCCGCAGCAGCCCGAGTGCGACCCCAAGAGATAGGGCTCGGTCGGCATGAGTTCGGAGTCCTGCTGTTCGGGGCGGATGTTGAGGCCCGCCCAGACGCCGGCCTGGCCGATGCACATGTCGAGGAAGTCTTCCCACGCCTCGGCCTCGAGATGCTTGACTTCCTTGGGCGTCAGCGTCTCGCCGAGCTTCTTCATCGCGCCGGGAGTGTCCATCACGATCGGCCCGCGGCCTTCCTTCATTTCCTTCAGCATCGCGTGGTTGCGCAAGCAGGAGGGGACGACCATGGCCTTGTCGTAGGGCGCGAACTGCTTGAGCATGTCGGCGTTCTTGGTGACGTAGTCCTCGCCGAAGGCGTTGGTCGCCTTGGCCTTGAACAAGAGGAACCACGCGCCGACCGGGCCGTAGCCGTCCTTGAAGCGGGTCGGCACGAAGCGGTTTTCCATCATCGTCAGCTCGGCGCCGACTTCGGCCGCCATGGCGTAGGTCGAACCGGCGTTCCACACGGGATA
>JBEKLU010000071.1:0-27798 GCA_050010035.1 Roseiarcus sp. | reverse complement strand
TCACGAAGATCAAGAGAGTACGGTTTCGCCATCCATACTGGCCTCCGTCCAGCATGGATCTTGAATCAGATTTGATCGCCGAAGGGAATCCCGCCGATTCAGTCAGTGGCGATCACGCTCTAAATGTTCTCTCTGCATGCAACACGCTGGGGGCGTGCTTGCGCACATGTCGCTGGAGCGTTATGCCAACGTCATTGACCGATCTGACCGGCCGCTCGCCGCGCGTCTGATGTTGCCAAAATGCGCGTTGGGCAATTTTGATTTACCGGCAATCTCATGACGGCCTTCACTCGCTACATCGGCATCGACTATTCAGGGGCGCAGACGCCAAGCGCGAGCCTGAAGGGTCTCCGCGTCTATACGGCCGAGACCGACGCCGCGCCGATCGAAGTCATGCCGCCGCCATCGCCCCGCAAATACTGGACCCGGCGCGGCATTGCGGAATGGCTGGTCGAGCGGCTCAGCGAGCCCGCGCCGACCCTGGTCGGCATTGATCACGGCTTTTCGTTTCCGTTGCGCTATTTTGAGGTCCATCGGCTCAAGCCCGATTGGCCCGCCTTCCTCGACGACTTTCAACGCCATTGGCCGACCGATGAAGACTACACCTACGTCGATTTCGTCCGCTATGGCACCGTGGGCAACGGCGCGGAACGGACAGGCGACCCGCGCTGGCGACGTCTGACCGACGAACGCGCCCGCGGCGCGAAGAGCGTCTTTCAATTCGATGTGCAGGGGTCAGTGGCGAAGTCGACGCATGCCGGTATTCCCTGGCTGCGGTTCATCCGCCAACACCTCGGCTCGCGCGTCCACTTCTGGCCTTTCGACGGTTGGGATGTTCCAGCTGGGCGCTCCGCCATTGCCGAGGTCTATCCGGCGCTGTGGAGCCGCAGCTTCGCCCATGAGGGCCGCGCCCCCGACCAGCACGATGCCTACAGCGTCGCCGCCTGGCTATCGCGGGCTGACCATGACGGCAGCCTTGCTGCGTTCTTGAAACCCGATCTGACCGGGTCAGAGCGCACCGTGGCGGAAGTCGAGGGTTGGATATTGGGAGTGGGCGGCAACTTGCGCACCGTCTGATCCGCGATCGAGCTAACGCTCGGAACTTGATAGCGGCTAGGTCGACAATAGCCCGCTATCAACCTCGCCGACGATCTTCAAAATCACAGCGTCGTCGAAGTCGCCAAGACCCGGGTCGCCGGTCCGGGAGAACGCGATGGCTCCGCAATGTTCTTCCATCGCCGCCAACGAGACGGCCATGCGGATCGCTTGGTCCGAGCTGCGTGCCTCTTTCGGCTCGCACGCAACAACGCCGCCGTCCTCGGACCGCATGAACGCAAGCGCGACGTAATAGGTCATCGTGGCCATCCGCAACTCCCCAACATCCGCCAAGGACCTGTCTGTTGGTCGGCGGCTCGAACACGACCGTTACACGGCGGCTGCCGCATGCTGAGGACGCATGCTGAATTTGAGACGTGGCTGTTGGCACCAACTGATGAGGCGCTAGACCTTCAACGACCTTTGGCGAACGAAGATTTGATGGTGGTGGCGAAGGGCAAACGAGCGGATGGTGATCCCTCTGGGTAGTCAACGGGAGCTGGCCCTCCATCCGCCATTCTCCGCGACCACCCGCGTAGTCCTCTCCTTGGCCCATTGTCCGGCGGGCCAGTGTCACCTCTGGGGTGTGCAAGTACTTGCACGAACACTACGCCACAACGTGCTCCTCGGAGCCGCCATGCCTGCGGTGCCGCGCCAAGCCGAGAAGCCATTGCGCAGCACTTCAAATGGACAGGGATCAAGCGACTGGAACGACCTAACCCCCTGAAGAGCCTGAGAGGCTTTATCGACCGATAGCTACCCTTCATCCGCACAGAGATTATGAGCGCACGCGGAGAGACCAACGAACACCAGCGCAGACAGGATCGTGTCCTCTTTGCGAAGCTCACGACGAACGCAAGCTGCATTACCGGGATGTCTGATGTTCGGATAGGTGTTGGCGAAAGTGTAGGCTCGGTCGAAGATGTTCGCGAAATCGTTGCTCGGGAAGCGATTGCCATTCCGCATCGCGTTCAGCGCACGAGTGAATTCGTTCTCGCGACCACCCGAGGCGGAGACCAGCATGTTTTCGGCCAGAAGTGAGGCGGTGCGGATCGCCTCCTTGGCATTGATCTGGCTCCAATCCGTCGATTGGCGCTCCCAGGCGTTCTCGAAGACGTTGATGTGAGTGCAATTACTTGCACCGCTTGCTGATCGACGGAGCTGGCGGGCAGAGGCGAAGCGCAAGTGCGCCCGATCACTCGTCGCCTTTGTAGCGCTGCCCTACAAGGCAGTATCAGCGTGGGCTCGTAGGAGACGCCTCAACTCGTTCCGAATGACCAGGGTTGGCCAACGGAGGTCAATCGTCGCGAAACTGAGCGGGTGGTTCTGGATAATGACTCGCTCATAGGTCGAACCGTCAATTGCCGGGTAGAGAAGCAGACCCGCCGACTGATCCCACCGAGGGTCGCGCCCTTCCTGAGACCGAACCCGCCCGCAAAGGCGACTAGGAGCAGCGCCCGGTCGCGCACGTCCTTCACGCCGTCGCCCATGGCGTCCAGGACCCGGAAGAGCTCCTCTCGGAGCAGCGGCTTCGCCTCGCGCTGGGCGATGCCGCGCGTTCTCTTGATGCCCCGCAGCGTCGCGCGGACGATTTCCGAACGGCATGGGTTCGGCAGGCCGCCGGCCTCGTGCGCTTTCGATATCGTCGCCAAACGGCGGACGAGCGTGGCGACGCTCAGGGTCTCGGCGTGGGCGGCGAGATAGGAAGCCACGGTCGACGGTTCGGCCGGAAGCCGGCCGCCGCAAGCCTCGAAATGAGCGAGATCGGAGCGATAGGCGCGGCGGGTGTTGTCGGCGATGCTGGCCTCGACCAAGGCGGCGACCCGGTCGGGGACCTGGTTGGGCGTTTGTGTCGTACAAGTAATTGCACAAAGATCGCCGATGACCACGGGCGTCCGGGCGTCGCTCGGCGGGCTGTCGGCGTCCTCGGGAGGGCTGTTTGTGGGTCGTGATAAGTGGGGATTATCACGGGTTAGATGGGCTATTGGTCCCCGTCGTCCGCCCTCCGCACGATGGACATCAGCCGCTCTTTTCGCCCGCCATTGCCTCGACGGCCGGCGTGGAGAAACGCCGTTGAGCGCGCATCGGACTCCTGTTCGTCTCCAAATCGTCTGCGACAAAACGACTCGCCTAACCGGGCTGTTCCGGCTCTATCTGGCAGACGCGCTTCTTTCCGAAAACTCGGCGAACGAACGACGACCACTCGAAGCCGTCGATTTTGGCAAGATTGTACGGTGGCTTACGGTCCCACTTCGGCGCTGAAACACTTGCTTTCCTTTGATTGGCGATGACGGTCGAGGGCCGACTGCGCCGCGTCCCGATAGCGGGCTGTCTCGACGCCGGACGCATCAGCGTCAACGGCTTCGACAACAGAACCCACATATTTACAGGTTCACAGGCGCGGCGTCGCTTGGCGCCTCCGCGTTCACTCGCCGTCAAACGACACGACGCGCATTTCGCGCCCGGCGAGGATGGTGCGAGCGAATCCGCCGCAGACGGGGCAGGGCGCGGCTAAGTTCTCCGGCGCGTACTCGGTCTGGCACGCCTCGCACATGGCCCTGAGAGCGATGCTGTTGATGATCAACTGCGCTCCGGCCGCCCCGGTTCCGTTCGCCATGATCGGGAAGCAGAAGCGGAGAGAATCCAGATCGATGGGCGCAGCGACGCCGATCTCAACCACCACGCGCGAGACCCGCGCGATGTGCTCATGCCGGGCGCGGTCGGCGACCAGATCGGCGATGCTCTGGGCGAAGGTCAATTCGTGCATCGCGGCAGACCCATGGCTCGGGCGTGACAGTTTGCGCTATATAGGCGGCCATTCCGACGTTTTCATCACGCCGCGCCAGGCTTGGCTCAACAGGTGAGAGCGTAGGACGGAGGTATATGGTGGCCGAATTCCCTGCCCTGACGCTTCGCATCCTGCTTTCGCCCGACACCGCTGTGGGGTTGGGTAAGGCCAATCTCTTACAATACATCGAGGAATCCGGCTCGATCGCCGCCGCCAGCCGACAGATGGGCATGAGCTACAAACGGGCGTGGTATCTCATCGACACGATGAACGCCTATTTCCGCGAGCCGGTCGTGACGGCGACCAAAGGCGGGAAATCCGGCGGCGGCGCCCATCTCACGCCGACCGGCCGCGCTGTCCTCGATGCTTACCGGCGCATGGAAGCAGAGGTGGCGCGGGTGACGGCGCCCGAACTGGAAGCGCTTGCAGCGCTTGCCGCACGGACCGTCAACACGATGACGTAATTGCTGCGCGGAGCCTGTCCGAACGAGTCGTCGGGTATTTTCAAGACGCGCCGCATCGGCATGTCTGGAGGACGCCATGAGAGAATACGTCGGTTTGGATGTCTCGCAGAAAGAGACCTCGGTCTGCGTCATCGATGAGCAGGGGCGATTGGTTTTCGAGGGAAAGGCGAAGTCGACGCCGGGCGCGCTGACGGAATTGATCCGTAGGCGGGCACCGCGCGCGGAGCGCATCGGCTTTGAAACCGGCGCGATGGCGAGTTGGCTTTGGCACGAACTCCGCCGCGTCGGATTGCCTGTCGTGTGCATCGACGCTCGCCACGCGCATGCCGCCCTTTCAGTGCGAATCAACAAGAGCGATAAGAACGACGCGCGGGGCCTTGCCGAACTCATCCGGATCGGTTGGCATCGCGAGGTTGCCGTGAAGAGCGAGGAGAGCCAAAGAGTGCGCGCGGTCCTGGTCGCCCGCGCCCGACTTGTCAGCATTCGGCGGGACATCGAAAACCAGGTCCGCAGCATGCTCAAGGAATACGGCCTGTTGTTTTCGCGAGCGATCGGCGCGCCATTCCGCCAACAGGTTGTCGAACTTATGGGCGCCAGCCATCCGCTCCGAGCCGTCGTCGAGCCCCTCTTGTCGATTCATGAGCAGGTAGCACGGGAGCAAGCGAAACTCGACGAGGATGTGCGCCGCCGCGCGCGCGCCGACGAAACCGTCAGGCGGCTCATGAGCGTCCCCGGCGTCGGCGTCGTTACAGCTTTGACGTTCCGCCACACGATCGATGATCCCTCGCGATTCAGCTCGGCATCGAAGGTCGGCGCTTATCTCGGGCTTACGCCGCGGCGTAAGCAGTCGGGGGAAACCGATATCACCGGCAAGATCTCACGATGGGGCGACCGCTTGCTACGCACTTATTTGTTTGAGGCCGCCAGCGTCCTCGTGCATCGGACCAAGAAGTGGTCAACCCTGAAGGCGTGGGGCGTGCGGCTGATCAAACGAATCGGCATGAAGAAAGCGAAAGTCGCGATCGCGCGCAAGATCGCGATCATCCTCCATTGTATTTGGGTCGATGGAACGAGCTTTGAATGGGGCCAGCCGAAGGCGGCCTGATTTACCTCAATTGGCGCGATCTCCGGCGCACGACGTCGCCGGCGATGTCCCCGTCGGGACGGTGGTTGGGTGACCTTGGTCAAACGGCTGAAGGCGGCTCCGCCGCACTTCGTTGGACACGTTAAGGCGCCCGCCCCGAAAATCATCATGAGGCGCTACGCGACCTCGGAAAGGACCGTGACCCCGACGCCAGGCATCATGAGTTGCACGATCAAAAGTTCATTTATGGAGTCCACGTCCAGCACTTCGCCACCGCGCTCGCCGAGCTACGCAACCCCGCCAGCTTCGCTCGGCGAGCGCCAACACGTGTGCGCTTCGCCGCTTCCCGGTTGCTGAGAAAGCGCTTGACTCTACCCCGCAATTAAAGGGCCGTTTGATTTCTGTCAAACGCTCGATATAGCGGATTTGCTATATCGAGCCTGTTGTTCTGGAATGCTCTTCCAAATGCGCGGGCGTGGTGTTGCAGGGCGCTCGGTTTCGCGGGCGCAGCGACGGCCTAAGATCCGCGTATCATGGCCGCGACCGACCTTGGCAAGGCGTCGATTGAGGCTCGTCAGGCGCTGGAGGGCGGATCGTGATGTTCGCGACAAGTGGCTCCGCTCTGAAGCCCAATCCACGATTCTCAGACTTGAGATCAGCGCTCGCCAACGGCCGTGTTCTGCGCTTCGCCATGGCCAATCCCGAGCGCGCTGACCGTTTCGAGCGAACCTTGCCACCGATCACTGCACAGACGCGCGCGATCCGTATCGCGGCGACGCGCACGGAGGTTTTCAATGCGCCGCGCGGCTTTGGGCGCGCGGCGTTTTCGACGTGACGACGAGTAGTGTGTAGCAGACGCGGTCTCCGAAGCGGGGAATGCCAATGGCCAGCATGCTGATGATCAATGCGGACAAATGCACCGGGTGTCAGAATTGCGAACTTGCGTGCTCGATGACGCATGAGGGTGTCTTCCGTCCGAGCGCAACCCGTGTCCATGTCTATACGTGGGAGCGCGAAGGTTTTTCCGTGCCGATGATGTGCCAGCATTGTCGCGACGCGCCTTGCGTGACGGTTTGCACCCCGCATGCGCTGACCCGCGACCCCGCGACGGGCTGGGTGAACCTAGACAACGGCAAGTGCATCGGCTGCAAGATGTGCGTGCAAGCCTGTCCCTTCGGCAACGCAGTTTGGGACGAGCAGACGGTCAAGATTCTCAAATGCGACAATTGTGGCGGCGATCCGGCTTGCGCGAAAGTCTGCCCGACCCACGCGCTCGAATGGGTGGACGATGTGACCGCGACAAGGACGCGCAAGCGCGCGTTCTCGGAGAAATTCAAGCACGCTTTCTCGGAGTAAGATCATGGACGGATGGATCGGCAAAGTGCTCCGCGTGAATCTGTCGACGGGCAAAGTGTCGACGGAAGCGTTGGATCCCGGCCTCGCCAAGGACTATATTGGAGCGCGCGGTCTCGGCACGAAGATCATGACCGACGAGGTCGATCCAAAGGTCGATCCGCTGTCGCCGGAGAACAAGCTGATCTTCGTGCCCGGTCCATTGACCGGCACATTCGCCCCCTCGGCTGGCCGCTATACCGTCGTGACCAAAGGCCCACTCACCGGCGCCATCGCTTCCGCAAACTCGGGCGGCACCTGGGGTCCCGAACTGAAATTCGCCGGATACGACGCATTGATCGTCGAGGGTGCGGCGGCGAAGCCGGTTTATCTGTCGATCAGAAACGCCAAGGTCGAGATTCGCAACGCCTCGCACATATGGGGCAAGGATGTTCCGGCGACCTCGGACGCCATTCGCGCCGAGACCGACGACGACGCCAAGATCGCGTGTATCGGCCCGGCCGGCGAGAACCGGGTGTTGTTTGCTTGCATCATGAACGATCTCCACCGCGCGGCCGGACGGAGCGGCGTTGGCGCTGTCATGGGCTCGAAAAACCTGAAGGCCGTCGCGGTTGTCGGCACCGGCGCGGTGACCTGCGCCGATCCCAAGGCCTTTGAAAGCGCCGTCGTGAAGGCGCGCGACAAGATCCACAAGCACCCGGTCGGCGGCGCTGGCCTGCGCCTCTATGGCACCGACGTCCTCACCAACATCCTCAATCAAATCGGCGGTTATCCAACCAAGAATTACCAGGACGGGCACTTCCCCACCGCGGACAAGCTCGGCGGCGAAACCTTGTCCGCGACACTGCTGCAACGGCCAAAGGGTTGCTTTTCTTGCATTATCTCGTGCGGCCGCGTCACCAAGGTCACCAATCCGAAATATGCCGGCGAGGGCGAGGGCCCCGAATACGAAACCTCTTGGGGATTCGGCGGCGACTGTTTGATTGACGATCTCGATGCTGTCACCAAAGCCAATTACCTCTGTAACGAATATGGGATGGACGCCATCTCGATGGCCGTGACCGTCGCCTGTGCGATGGAGCTGTATGAGATGGGCCTGATCACCAAAGAGGACACCGGCGGCATCGCCCTCGAGTGGGGCAACGCCGAAGCCATGGTCGAGGTCACTCGGCTTACCGGCATCGGCGAAGGCTTCGGCAAGAAACTCGCTGTTGGATCGTACCGGCTCGCGGAATCGTGCGGACATTCGGAGCTGTCAATGACTGTCAAGAAGCAGGAGATCCCGGCATATGACGCGCGGGCGGTGCAAGGCATCGGCTTGAACTTCGCCACCGCGAACTGCGGCGCCGCGCATGTTCGCGGATACACAATTGCGCCGGAGGTGCTGGGCAATCCCGTGAAGGTCGACAAGGACACGATCGACGGCAAGCCGGCTCTGGTGATCCTGTTTCAGAATCTGACCGCTGCGCTCGATGCCTCGGGGGCGTGCCTGTTCACGACTTTCGGGATTGGCGCCGACGAACTCGCCGAGATGCTCGGCGCGGTCACCGGCGTCGCGTACACGACCGAAGATTTCATGAAATGCGGCGATCGTATCTGGAACCTCGAGCGGCAGTGGAACCTCAACGCGGGATTGACCGCGGACGATGATACGTTGCCGCCTCGGCTGCTGAAGGAACCGATCAAGACGGGCGCCTCAAAGGGCATGGTCAGCCGGCTTCCCGAAATGCTGCCGGAATACTACGAGCTTCGCGGCTGGAACGATAAGGGGATCCCGACCCCAACAAAGTTAGCAGAGCTGGGCCTTAGCGCATAAGATTTTCCTGAAAAGGCGAGGGGGAAGGCGGCGATGATGGTTCAATATTTCGCCCTCCTCCGGGACGTCACCGGCAAGAAAGAGGAAGACTGGCGCCAACCCGAGGCGACGCTCGGGGACTTGCTGCATGCTCTTGCGGCGCAGTATGGGCGCGCCTTCGAGCGATGGGTGCTCAAGGACGGCGATTTGTGGAATCTCGTCATCATTCTCGTCAATGGGCGCGACGTGCGCCATTTGCAGCGTCTCGCGACGCCGCTGGCGCCTGATGACACGGTGGTGATCTTCCCGCCCGTCGGCGGCGGTTGAGGGGCGAGGCCGATGTTCCAGCCGGTCTTCCTCCCCACCAGCGTCTTGTTCGCGGGCGCGCTGTTGGAAATCGTCCTCGCCGGAGTCCTGTCGCGGGCGGCGAAGGGGTGGCTGGCGTTCCTGGCCAGCGCTCTCGCCCTCGCCGCGGTGTTCGCCTTGATGCCCGCAATCATTCACGGCGAGGTCTTGACCGCGACTTTGTTCGATTGGGACGCCTCGATCGCGCTCGTCTACCACGTCGACGGCCTGAGCGTTCTCTTCATGCTGTTGGGCGCCGGCATGGGCTCGGCGATCCTGCTCTATTCCGTCGGATACATGGAGGAGGAAGAGGAAGGCGTCACGCGTTTCTATGTGCTGATGCTGGTCTTCATCGCTGGCTTCGTCATGCTGGCGTGCTCCGCCAATTTGCTGATCATCTATTTCGCGTGGGAGCTCATTGGCCTGTGCTCCTATTTCCTGGTCGGCTTCTGGTACAAGCAGCAAGTCGCCGCCGACGGGGCGCGCAAGGTGCTGATCATCACCCACATCGCCGGTTATGGACTGCTCGCGGCGATCATTCTTCTCTATGTGAGAACCGGAACGTTCGTCTGGACCGATCCTGCGGTCGCGGCGGCATTTTCCGGCGTCGTCGTCCTCATGATGATCGTCGCTGCTATGGCCAAGTCCGTCATGTATCCGCTGCACACCTGGATCCCCGAGGCGATGAATGCGCCGACGCCGGTTTCGGCGCTGCTGCACTCGGCCTGCTACGTCAAGGCGGGGGCTTACCTGATCGCCCGAATGTATTCGATCGGGCCGTGGCATGAGACGTTCGGCAATCTGCTGCTGGTGATTGGATGCGTCACCATGCTGGTCGGCGTCATTTTCGCGTTGGCTCAGACCGATCTCAAGCGGCTGCTCGCTTTTCACACGGTCAGTCAGCTCGGCTATGTTGTGACGGGTCTCGCTCTCGGGACGAGTCTCGGCGTAACCGCCGGTCTCTTCTACGCCGCCAGTCACGCGTTGTTCAAAGGCACCCTCTTCATGTGCGCGGGCGCGGTGCAGCGGGCGACCGGCACGCGCGACATGCGCAAGCTCGGCGGCCTCGCCGCGCGGATGCCGGTCACGACGCTCGTCTGGCTCGTCTCCGCCGCCGCGATCGCCGGGGTCCCGCTGACCAACGGGTTCGTCGCCAAATGGCTGCTGTTCGACGCGGCGCTCGAAGCCAAACAAGCCGTGGTCGTCGTCGTCGCGTGGGCGGTCAGCGTGCTCACCGCTTTCTCCTTCCTGAAGGCGACGGTCGGCGTGTTCTATGGAATCCCGGGGCATGAGCTGCATGTCGGGGAAATCCACGAGGTCTCGCACTCCATGCGGGTCGGAATGGGGATAACCGGCGCGCTGTGCGTCGTTTTCGGCTTTGCGCCGCAACTGCTGATGCAGCCCGTTATCGAACCGGCGGTGCGTTCGATGGGCTTCGACTGGCAGATCCAGGTGACATGGCTCGGGATTGTGACCGGCTCGGGAACAATCGGGGTGACGATCGGCGCAGTCGCCGGGCTCGCGTTGGCGACGGCGTTCGGCGCTGGCGCCTATCGCCTGGTGCGGGCGCCGGCGGGTGGACGTCCGGTGTCCGTCTTCAGCGGCGGCGAACCGCTGCCCGATGACGACACTCTGGGCGTGGTCGATTTCGCCGAGATGGCGGAAGCCGCGTTCGGCCCGATCTATTCGCTGAACCCTGATCCCCTTTATTTCAGGATTTGGGGGGAAATCAGGGACGGCGCCGCCGGAGCGCGACGTTTTATGACGACCAAGGTCGAGCGAGCGCCGGTTTTGACCGCTGTGGTGTGCGCGGCGGTTCTGTTGGCTGCGGTGGCGCTGCCATGAGCGCTTGTCAGGCGTCCCGCGGGCGCGCGATCACAAAGAGGCGCCAATGGAATTGATGTTCGTCGGATGTTTCGCGGTGTTGGCTTGCGCGATCGCGCTCTATGCCGCTTCGATCCCGCAGGGCGATCGCGGCTGGTGGATTCTCCTGGCCGCCATCGTCGCGCTCGTCGTCGCAAGCAAACTGATCGGCGGTTCGCTGATTGGCGCGATCGTCCTCGATCTGGCGGAACTCGCCGCCGTGGCGCTCGTCTGGTCGCGCGGAACGCCAGAGGCCGCTGCGGCGGGACGTCTGTACCTCTTCGCGATCGTGCCTGCGATCGTTTGCACGCTGATCGCGCTCGCGTTGATCGGAGCAGGCGGGGCTCAACCGGGTCCGTGGATCGAGCGCCTCGTGGTGTGGCTCGTGATCTTCGGCTTCGCCTTGAAGCTCGGTCTAATTCCCTTTTCCTTCTGGCTTCCCGCCGTAGCGTCTGCCGCCGCGCCGATGACGACGGCGCTGATCGTATCGGTCGTGGACATCGCGACCTTGAGCGAATTGGCGGCGCTGCGCGAGACGGCGCCGTGGATCTTCAGCGAACACACTACCGCGTGGCTTGCTGTCGCGCTGTTGGCGATGTTCGGCGGCGCTGTGCTCGCCCTGGCCCAGAACGAACTCAAACGGATGCTCGCGTTTTCGACAATCGACGATCTCGGCTTTCTTCTCCTCGGGCTGATCGTCGGCGGTCCTCTGGGCATGGCCGGCGCCGGGCTCGGCGCGCTCAGTCATGCGCTGTCGAAGGTCGTCCTCTTCGGCGCGGTCGGAGCGGCGGAGGCGAGGATCGGTCAGAGCGTCACGCTCGACACGCGCGGATTGGCCGCGCGCCTGCCGGTGGCCGGAGCGGCGTTCATCGTCGGCGCCCTGAGCTTCATTGGCGTACCGCCGGGGTTCGGTTTCGTCGGTTACTGGCGCATCTATGTCGCCGCGACCCAATTCGGCGGTCTCGTGCTCATCATGGCGCTGCTGGCGGTCGCTGCGCTCGATCTCCTGTGTTACGCGCGCGCCATTCACCGCACTTGGCTCGGAGCGCCGCAGGTTCAGGTCGCTGGCGCCCCGGCCTATCTGGCGGCCGGCGTGCTGGCGAGCCTCGGCCTCTTGGCCGTGCTGCTCGGATGCTATCCGAACGTCTTGACGGGAGCCGCCGTGCCCGGACTGCTGGCGCTGGCCCGATAGGAGAGAAAGCGGAATGAACCCGTTCGCCAAGCTCCTCGCTCTCTCACGACGCAAGTCGCCTTGGATCTATGCGGTGAACAGCGGCTCGTGCAACGGATGCGACATCGAAATCGGACCCTGCATGAGCCCGCGCTATGACGGCGAGCAGATCGGCATGCTCCGGCAAGGAAGCCCCAAGCACGCGGATATTCTCGTGGTGACGGGGACCATGACCAGGCGATCCCATCGGGCAGTGTTGGACATCTACGCGCAGATGCCGAGCCCCAAGGCGGTCGTCGCCATCGGCTCGTGCCCGGCGAGCGGCAACGTTTTCGCAGGCAGTCCCTCAATCGACGGTCCTTTGGACAAGTATATCCCCGTCGACGTCTGGGTGTCTGGCTGTCCGCCGCGACCGCAATTGATCATCGCCGGGATCGCGCAGGCCGCGCAGCTCTTGGCGGACGGCGCAACGGCGGACCAGAAGAGGAAATCGAATCCGTGTTGATGGAGCTGTGGCGATACGTCTTCGCAGTGCTGGTGTGGCCCGGTGTGCTCGGCGCCAGCGCGCTGGGGTTCCTTTATCTGTGGATTGCGCGCAAGCTGATCGCCCGGCTGCAAGGCCGAAGGGGCCCGCCCTTTTACCAGCCATTCTTCGACTTCGTGAAATTGTTGGGGAAGCAGACTGTCGTCCCCAGGGGCGTGAACGCGCCGCTGTTCTACGCCCTGCCGTACTTGGCGCTGCTGGCGACGGCGTTCGGTCTGGTGATCGTACCGGCCCCTGGAAACTCCTTCACTTCGTTTCCCGGCGACATTGTGCTGCTGCTCTACCTGCTCGAAGTTCCCGTGCTTTGCGACGTGCTGGCCGGCTACGCGAGCCAGTCCATCTACGGCCAGGTCAGCGCCATGCGCGAAGCCGTGTTGTCGCTCGCGTACAATCTGCCGTTGCTCGCCGCAGTGATCGCGATGGCGCAGCACGCCCACAGCTTTCGCTTCGGCGATCTGCAACAAGCGCATTTCAGTCTGGTCACCGCTCTGGCGGCGATCGCGTTCTTGCTGGCGATTCCAGCACGTCTGAAAAGCAATCCGTTTTCCATTCCCAACGCCGAACAAGAGATCGTCGCCGGGGCGCATGTCGAGTACAATAGCGCTCCTCTGGCGATCTTCGAATTGTCGCACGCTCTCGAGGTGGTGCTGCTGTTCGATGTGTTCTTCGTGCTGTTCGCGCCCGCCCTCGGCAACCCGCTGGTTAACGCGGCGCTATACTTGGCCGTCAGTCTGGCGCTGATCGCGCTGGTCACCCTGCTCGCCGCGACGACCGCGCGGCTCACGGTGATGCGCGCGTTTCGCTTCTACTGGGTTTGGGGCGGCATGGCGGCGGCGGCGGCGATGGTCGCCGCAGTCATGGGTTGAGGGGAACGCGGATGGGCATTCTCGGCATCGTCTGGCGGAATTTCGGTCGCGGCGCGCGCACCCGGCGCCCCAATGACATGCCTGCGACCGCGTCGCCCTTCCGCGGCTTGATCGAGCAGGACGTGAGCCTGTGTACGGGCTGCCGGGCCTGCGCCTACGTCTGTTCGCCCAAAGCCATTTCGTTCGACGACGAGCAGGAAGGCGAAGTCACCTGGAAGTTCTTTGCCGGCCAGTGCTCGTTCTGCGGCCTATGCGTGCAATTTTGTCCGACGCATGCGATCTCCAACCACGGCAAGTTGCCGCCGATCACTGGCGATCAGGCGAAGCTGCGCGTCGCCCACAAGATTCTCTATGAGCCCTGCACGGGCTGCGGTCGGCTGATCATTCCGATACCCGAGGCGGCGCTCGCTCAAATCTATGGCGCGCCGCTCACCGGCCCCGAATCCGAGCAACGGGGCTTGTGCGAGGAATGCCGGCGCAAGGCGGCCAGCCAGCATATTCACGACGCGTTCTCGAGGCCGGGTGGCGCAAATGGAAAAGCATGAAGACGATGGGCAACGCGCCGACCTCATGGCCAGACTGGCGGCGATTCCCGGCTCTGCGCCGGTCGAAGACCGCATCGACGGTTTCTGGATATCGGCGCCGGAGCTCGACGTCGACGCGATGGCGCGCGAGATGAAGACGCTGGGCTGCCGCTTTGTCACCATGACCGGTCTGGCGCACGACCACGGCGAGACCGCCATCATCTACCACTACGTGCGCGGACACGAGACCATCAACTTCAAGACCATCACCCGCAGCGGAGCGATTGCCTCGCTCGCCCCGATCGTTCGTCCGGCATCGTGGATCGAGCGCGAAATCAATGATTTCTTCAAGGTCAACTTCATCGGCCATCCGAACCTCGCGCCGTTGCTGCGCCCGGCGGAGGTGAAGGAGGGATTTTTCCGCGAGCCGGAGCCCGGCTCGACGCCGCCAACAAATTAGGAGCGCGCCATGCCCTTCACGATTCCGGTCGGCCCCTACCATCCCGCGCTCGAGGAGCCGTTCAAGGTCAGTGTCCGCTGCGTCGCCGAAACTGTCCAGCAGGTCAGCGTCGACGTCGGGTTCAGCTTCCGCGCCATCGAACTGCTGGCGCAGCGCCGCGAATGGGTTCCCGGCGTCACCTTGATCGAACGCGTCTGCGGCATCTGCTCCAACGTGCACGCCATGACGTTCTGCCGCGCTGCAGAGCGGATCGCCGGGATCGAGGTTCCTGCTCGCGCCGTCTACATCAGAACCATAATTTCCGAGCTCGAACGTCTTCACTCCCACCTTCTGTGGGCCGGACTCGCAGCCGAATACATGGGATTCCAGACGCTGTTCATGGAAATCTTCACGCTGCGCGAACAAGTGATGGACCTCTTGGAAACCATTTCCGGCAATCGCGTGAACTACGGCATGAATCGCATCGGCGGCGTCAACCGCGACATCGCCGACCCCAAGGCGGCCATCGCCACGGTGCAGGCGATGGCGAAGGTCATCGAGAACGACGTCGTTCCCACCTTCATGACAAGCGCCACGGCCAAGGCGCGGATGGTGGGCGTCGGCCCGCTGAGCAAGGAGGACGCGATCGCCTGGGGCGTCGTCGGGCCGGTCGCGCGCGCCTCCGGCCTCGACATCGATGTCCGCAGCGACCATCCTTACCTCGCCTATGCTGAACTCGGGTTCAAGATGGTCACCCAACCGGAGGGCGACGTCCGCGCGCGGGTGGTCGTGCGCGCCCTCGAACTGCTCGAGACCATCCGCCTCATCGCCGAGGCTTTGCGCAATCTTCCGCCCGGACCCCTGCGCGCTTTCGAGGGGATGCCGAGCATCCCGCCGGGCGAGGCCATCGCGCTCACCGAGGCGCCGCGCGGCGAGGTCTTCTACTACGTCGCCTCCGACGGCGGCAAAATGCCCGCGCGCGTCAAAATTCGCACGCCGTCTTTCGTCAATATCCCAGCACTCGAAGCGATGACGGTCGGCCAACAGCTCGGCGACATCTCGTTGATCCAGGCCTCGCTCGACCCATGCCTCTCGTGCACTGACCGATAGAGAGCGGCGGCAATGGAAGCGACGCCCCCACAAACGCGGTACGCGCGCCAGACCGTGCTGAAGGAGATTGGCGAAGCCGGACAGCGGATGATCGCCGCCTCGACGGCGGTGGTCGTCGGGTTGGGCGCCCTCGGCGCCAATAGCGCGAACCTCTTGGCGCGCGCCGGCGTCGGCGTCTTGCGCCTCGTCGACCGGGACGTCGTCGATTGGACCAACCTGCAGCGCCAATCGCTGTTCGACGAGGAAGACGCCGCCCATTCGCTACCGAAGGCGGAAGCGGCGGCGCGGCGCCTGAGGCGGATCAACTCCTCGATCCGGTGCGAAGCCATCACCGACGACGTCAACGCCGGCAACGTCGAGCGGATCGTCGCCGGTGCGAGCGTCGTCGTCGATGGGCTGGACAATTTCCACACGCGAGCGCTCGTCAACCAGGCGTGCGTCAAGCACGGCATTCCGTGGATCTATGGCGCATGCCTGGCAACCTATGGCAACGCCGCCACCATCATTCCCGGGGTTTCGGCCTGTCTCAACTGCCTGCTGCCCGACGTCGCTGAGGCGACCACGCCGCCGCTAAGCTGCGAAACCGTCGGCGTGCTCGGTCCAGTCGCGGCGCTGATCGCGGCTTGGCAGAGCGCCGAGGCGATCAAGATCATGGTGGGCCGCAAGGATGCGATGTCGCTGGGCCTCGTTCACGTCGATCTGTGGAACAACGATTTTTCCGCCTTGCCGATGGCGCGCGACGCCAATTGCGTCGTGTGCGGACAGCGCAAATTCGATCTCCTCGGGCGCGCCGATCGTTTGGCGACGGTGTCGCTATGCGGGCGCGACGCGGTTCAGATCGTGCCGCCAGCGTCGTTCAGCATGGATTTCGACTTGCTCCGCGAGACCCTCGGCCGCATCTTCACTCTCGAAGAGAACCCTTTTGTCATCAAGTTCCGCGCCGATGGCCATGACGTCGTAGTGTTCCGCGGCGGTCGCGCGATGGTCTTCGGCGTCACGGACCCCAAGGCGGCGCTCAGCCTCTACGGCAAGTACATCGGGGGCTGACGGGTGGGCAACAAGGCGGTCTATCTCGACAACGCGGCGACGAGCTGGCCGAAGCCCGAAGAGGTATATCGCGTGGTCGACCAAGCGATGCGCGAGCACGGTGCCAATCCCGGACGCGGCTCGTATCGGATGTCGGTCGACGCACAGCGCCTTGTCGACGAGGCGAGGCAAGAGGTCTGCCGCCTGTTCAACGCGCCGGCGCCGGAGCGCGTCATTTTCACGCTCAATTGCACCGACGCGTTGTGCCTAGCGCTCAAGGGCCTAGTCAAGTCCGGGGACAGCGTCGTGACCGGCCCATACGAGCACAATTCCGTCACGCGCCCGCTGCATTCGCTGCGCCGCGACGGGGCGCACGTGGCATTCGTGAAACCAACTGCGACGTTCGGCGTCGACCTCGATCACTTACACGAACTCTGCCGAGATCGCGTCGACTATGTCGTCATTTCTCATGTCTCGAACGTCACCGGCAGCGTGGCGCCAATCAAGGAAATCGCCGCCCTCGCCCATGAGCGAGGGGCCTTACTCATTCTCGACGCGGCGCAGAGCGCCGGAGACCTCGACATCGACATGCAGGACCTCGGCGTGGACGTACTGGCGGCGCCCGGTCACAAGGGGCTCTTTGGCCCGATGGGGACCGGCGTGCTCGTCCTCGCCGCGCCCTTGGCCATGAAGCCATATCGCGAGGGCGGTACAGGCTTCCAGTCGGAAAGTCTCGAACAGCCCCAGCAATACCCCTGGCGGCTGGAAGCGGGCACCATCAACCTGCCGGGAGTCGCTGGACTGGCCGCAGGAATCCGCTTCATCGGATCGGCGCAAGCGCGCGGCGAGGCATCGCGCCCGGCGATGCTTGCGCACGCGCTGTCCGATGAACTGCGAGACATTGGCGGCGTCAGCGTCTTTTGCGACGCCAAGCCGCGCACGGGCGTCGTCTCGTTCCGACTCGATGCGCCAAATGTTGCCCTTGCGGGAACGATCCTCGACGAGTCGTTTGGGATTTGCGTGCGCGCGGGGCTGCATTGCGCGCCCGCGGCTCATCAGGCGATCGGGACATTCCCCGAGGGGACGGTTCGCGCCAGTTTCGGCAGGTTCAACGGCCAAAGCGATGTAGACGCGCTCGTAGAAGCCGTGCGACAAATCAGAGCCGCTTGCTAGCGGCGCACGGGCCGAAATTCGGGCTTCATCAATGACGACGGAAGCATCCTTCGCGGAGCGGCTCCCGCTCGCCGACGCTTGGATGTGGCTCGACGCCTGTCCAGACGCGGCGGGCCCGGAGCCGGTTCCTCTCAATCAGGCTTTCGGCCGCGTCTTGGCGGCGCCTGTGATATTTCCTGAGGATCGTCCGGATTGCGACCTTGCCCTGATGGACGGATACGCGGTTCACGCCGAATCCACGCTCGGCGCCGACAGCTACAATCCGCTCTTCCTCGCCCTCGTTCCCAAAGGCTCGCGGGTGACGGCGGGAAGCGCATGCTTGTGCTGGGCGGGCGAAGCGCCGCCGCCCGGCGCCGACGCGGTGGCCCCGTTGGACGTCGGCCAAGCGACCGGCGCCGTCGTGGAACTCTGCGCGGCTATTCCGCGGGGTGCCGGCCTCGCACGCAGGGGCGACGCAGCGCGTTGCGGGGATATCGCGATTCCGGCAGGCCTGAGATTGGCGGCGGCGCGAATCGCGCTGGCCGCGTCGCTCGGCGCAACGCAACTGACCGTTCGCCGCCGTCCCGACGTTGCGCTCGTCCTCGTCGGCGCCAAGCCGCCTGCGATCGAGGCGCTTGGGGTGGCGCTATGCGGCCTCGTCGAACGAGATGGCGGCGTCGCGCGTTGCGCGGCTCGTTGCGGCGATATGACGCAAACCCTGGCCGGCATCGCGGCAGCCGACATAGTTGTTGTCGTCGGGCGCAGCGGTTGGGGCGAGGATGACGACGCCGCGCGGGCGATTGCGGCGGCGCGCGGGCGGCTCGACCATCACGGGTTGGCTATAGCCCCCGGGGGTTCGGCGGGGTTGGGCTGGCTGGGGAGCGCGCCGCTGCTGCTGCTGCCCGGCGATCCGCTGTCCGCTTTGGCGACCTACGAACTGCTCGCCGGACGGCTGCTGCGCCGCCTCGCCGGTCGCGCGTCGCCATGGCCGTATCCGCTTCGCCGGTTCACGCTGTCGCGCAAGATCGCTTCGCCCATCGGGGTGAGCGAATGGACGCCCGTCGTCTGCCGCGGATCGAGCGCCGAACCGCTTGCGCTCTCGCCCGCCGACGGCCTCGCCGGATACGCCCGCGCCGACGGATTTCTTGTTGTCCCCGCTGGCCTCGAGGGTTACGCCCCTGGCGAGGGGGTCGAAATTGTCGTGGCGTCGGAACCCGCCGCTACGCAGGAGAGGCTATGACTTCGTTAGATTCCGATCCCGCCGCGCGCCAAGCCGCCGACTTCATTCGGCAGTCTGCCCGCCAGGAACAGTTTCTTTCCGTGGCAAGCCGGGACGAGGCGGAAGCGCGGTTCCGCAGCCATCTCGTTCTGGCGCCTCTTGGCGAGGAAACCCTGCCGCTTGCGCAATGCCGGGCTCGCGTCCTCGCGCGCGACATCGCGGCCGCAGTGGACGTGCCGGGCTTCGACCGCTCCAATGTCGACGGCTTCGCCGTGCGCGCGGCCGATCTCGAAGGCGCCCGCCCCGACGCGCCGCGACGGCTGAAGCTCAACCGGGAAGTTCTGACGCCCGGCCGGACGCCGCAGGAGACCGTCGGCCCGGGCGTGGCGACGATCATCGCCACGGGCGGCATGATCCCGCGCGGCGCCGACGCGGTGGTGATGGTCGAGCAGACGGAATTCATCGACGCCGCGGAACCAGCTGTGGACATCCGTCAGCCGGTCGCGTCGGGCGCCGCGGTTTCCGCCGCCGGTTCGGACATCGGCGCGGGCGAGACCGTGCTGCGCGCCGGCGCCGTCCTCGGTTCGCGCGAAATCGCGGTGCTGGCGGCGATCGGCGTCGCGGACGTTCCTGTCTTCCGGCGGCCGCGCGTCGCCATTCTCTCCACCGGCAATGAGCTGGCGCCGCCGGGCGCCGCCATCCGGCCCGGACAAGTCTACGACAGCAACGGGCCGATGCTCGCGGCCGCGGTCGAGGAGCTAGGCTGCGTCGCCGTGCCGTTCGGCATCGCGCCCGACGATCCCATCTGCATGGAACGCGTGGTGGACGAGGCGATCGCCGGGGCCGACGTAGTGCTGTTGTCGGGCGGCACCTCGAAGGGCGCCGGAGACATCGCCTACCGCACGGTCGCCCGCTTCTCCGATCCGGGCATCGTAGCGCACGGCGTCGCGCTGAAGCCGGGCAAGCCGCTCTGCCTCGCGGTCACCAAGGGCAAGCCGGTGGTGATCCTGCCCGGATTCCCAACCTCGGCGACATTCACCTTCCACGAATTCGTCGCTCCCGTCCTGCGCATTCTGTGCGGCCTGCCGGCGCTCCGCCGCGAAACCCGCGCCGCGACCCTGCCGGTGAAGATGGTCTCTGAACTCGGGCGCACCGAATACGTCCTGGTGTCCTTGGCCGAACGGCCGGAAGGCGGGCTCGCGGCCTATCCGATCAGCAAGGGGTCCGGCGCCGTGACGGGCTTCTCCCTGGCGGACGGCTTCTTCGCCATTCCGGCGCAAAGCCAAATGGCGCCGGCGGGCGCGGAGGTCTCGGTGACGCTGATCGGCGCGGCGGCCGAGCCGGTGGACCTGATGGTGATCGGCAGTCATTGCCTCGGCCTCGACTTCCTTATCGGAAAATTGGCGCGCGAGGGCGTGACGGCGAAAGTTCTGACGGTCGGCAGCACGGGCGGCTTGACGGCCGCCAAACGGGGCGAGTGCGACATCGCCGGCATCCATTTGATGGACCCCGCCACTGGCGTCTACAATCGCGCCTATGTTGACGACACTCTGCGGCTGGTTCGCGGCTACGGCCGCCTGCAGGGTGTCGTGTATCGGCGTGACGACCCGCGCTTTGAAGGGCTCGACGCGGCTGGCGCGATCGCCAAGGCGAGCCGGGATCCTGGCTGCCTGATGGTCAATCGCAACGCCGGCAGCGGTACGCGCTTGCTCATCGACCGACTGATCGGCGACGCACGCCCGGCCGGCTACAGCCATCAGACTCGCTCCCACAACGCCGTGGCGGCGGCCATCGTGCAGCGTCGCGCCGACTGGGGCGTTGCGATCGAGACCGTGGCTGAGCGCTACGGACTCGGCTTCCTGCCCCTGCAGGCGGAGGAATACGACTTCGCCATTCCCGTCAGGCGGTTCGATCGTCCGGCGGTGCGCCGCTTCGTGGCGTTGCTTAAAGATGTCGCGGTGCGCGCGGAGTTGGCGCGAATGGGCTTCAAGAGCGTGTGACGGCGCGGACCCACTCGGGGTCGACGTTCCGACCTATCGCGTGGCGCCTGACAAGGGAGTCGAACATGGTCCGTAGGACGACATTCGTGACGGCAATCGCGCTGATGTGCGGCGGCGCCCCCGCGTCGGCGCAAGCGCCGGCCACGTTGACGGTCTTCGGCGCGGGCACGCTGGCTGCGCCATTCAAGCAAATCGACGCGGCGTTCGAGAAGCAGAACCCCGGCGTCGTCGTTCAGGCCCAGTTCGGCGGCAGCGTCATGATGGCCAGGAAGATCGCCGATCTGCATCAGAACGCCGACGTTATCGCCGTCGCGGACTACAGCGTGATTCCGAAATATTTGTTCGGCGCAGAGGCAAAGACCGCCCACGCCGACTGGTACGCCGGCTTCGCTCAGAACGCGATCACCTTTGTCTACACCGACAAGAGCAAGTTCTCGAAGGAAGTCTCGGCTCAGAACTGGTACGAATATTTGACCAAGCCGGACGTGCAAATCGGCCGCTCCAATCCCGACACCGACCCGTCAGGATACCAAACCCTGCAGATGCTGGCCCTGGCGGAGGCGCACTATCAGTCGCCGGGTCTCGAGGGCAAGGTGCTGGCGAATGCTCCGCAAGCGAACATCCGCGATACCGAGACCGAACTCGTCGCCGCGCTGCAACTGGGACAGATCGACTATCTCGCGATCTATCGTTCCGACGCGCTGCAACACCACCTCGCCTTTCTCGACCTTCCCGCCGAAATCAACCTCAGCGATCCCGCTGACGCCGCAAGTTACGCGAAGGCCGTGGTGCACACCAAGAACGGCGACGTCGCCGGGAAACCCATCGTCTATGCCGTCACCATTCCCAGCGACGCCGATCACCCGGATTGGGCGCAAAAATACGTCGCCTTTCTGCTGAGCCGGGCAGGCCAGGAGATCATGGCGAGCAACGGCTTCGGAGTCGTAAACCCGCCTTACGCCGTCGGCCTCGACGCCATGCCCGAAAACCTGCGCGCCCTCGTCAAGCCTTGGCCAGGTCAATGAGGAACATTTCGGCGCGGCCGAACAGCGTCCTGTTGGCCGTCTGGCTCGTCGGCAGTCTGCTGCTGGCGTTCATCCTGGCGCCGTTGATCGGGCTCGCCACGGTGCAGTCCCCGGCGAATCTCGTCCGGGTGGCGGCCATGCCGGACGTCCGTCTGGCGATCGCGCTCAGTCTTCTGGCGGCATTGCTGACGACCCTTTCGGCTGCCCTGCTCGGCGTGCCCCTGGCCTATGGCCTGGCGCGCAGCGATTTTCGCGGCAAGGAAATCATCGCCGCCATTGTGGATTTGCCGCTCGCAATTCCCCATACGGTCGCGGGCATCGCGCTGCTCATCGTGTTCGGGCGGCAGGGGTGGATCGGCGGACCGGCAGGCGAATTCCTCGGCCTGCGATTCTGGGGGACGCTGGCGGGGGTTGTGGTCGGCATGCTGTTCGTCTCCGCCCCCTACGCCGTCAACGCCGCTCGAATCGGTTTCGAAGCCATTGATCCGCGCCTCGAGAAAGTCGCGCGCACCCTCGGCATGGGGCCGTGGGACGTCCTCGCCAAAATTGCCTTGCCCTTGGCGTGGCGCAGCATCTTGACCGGCCTCACCCTGACCTATGCGCGCGCGATCAGCGAATTCGCCGCCGTGGCGATCCTCGCCTATTACCCGATGACAGCCCCGGTGAAGATTTACGAGCTGTTCCTGCAATTCGGGCTCGACGCGTCGTCGGGCATGGCGCTGCTATTGCTTGTTGTTACGCTCGCGCTGTTCATTCTGTTGCGGCAAATCGGGCGCCGCGGCGGCGCTTTCGCGCGCGCCGGGCGATGACCGACGCGGCCCTTGCGATCGAACGCGCTTCGCTGACGCTCGGCCAGTTCTCACTACGCGCCATCGACCTCGAACTCGAGGCTGGCGAGATCATGGTGCTGCTCGGCCCCAACGGCGCTGGCAAGTCGGTTTGCCTGGAATTGATCGCCGGATTTCACCGCGCCTCGAGCGGCCGCATCCTCATCCACGGCCGCGAAGTGACGGATCTGCCGCCGGAGCAGCGGCGCGTCGGCCTGGTGTTCCAGAACTTCGGCTTGTTTCCCCACTACACGGTCGCCGGCAATGTTTCCCTTGGACTTCGCGCGCGCCGCGGCGCCGGACGTACGGGGACCGCGCGCAATGTCGGTGAACTGTTGTCGCGGTTCGGCGTCGCACATCTGTCCGATCGCTACCCACAGGATCTCAGTCCGGGCGAAAAACAGCGAGTAGCCCTGGCGCGCGCCCTGGCGACCCAACCCGACCTCTTCCTGTTCGACGAACCCTTCTCCGCGCTCGACGCACGCACGCGCGTTTCGCTGCGCGAAGACCTGAAGGCGTTTCTGCGCCATTCCGGCATGCCTGCTATATTCGTAAGCCACGATCAGACAGACGCGGCCCTGCTTGCGGATCGTGTCGCGGTCATGAATCGCGGCGAGATCCTGCAGGTCGGCGCCGTGTCGGATATCTTTGGCAAGCCCGTCAACGCCTTCGTCGCCGAGTTCACGGGCGTCGAGAATATCCTGACGGGGCGCCTGTCGGGCCAACGCGGCGACCTGCGGCGCATCGAAGTCGCTGACGCAGTTCTCCATGCGCCTGGCGGCGACTTCGCGGGCGGCGAGGCGTTACTTTGCCTGCGCGCCGAAGAGGTCGGCCTGCGCCCCGGGGACGACGCCGCGGGCCCGTTCGGTTTGGTTGGCGCGACGAATCGGCTCTCCGGCAAAGTCGTCGAGGCCGTGAGCTTGGGAGCGATTACCAAGGTGACGGTGGATTGCGGCTTTGTCCTCGTCGCGCGCCTCACCAATCGCCAAGCGCGCGAACTCGCGCTTGCGCCTGGCCGAGAAGTCATAGCGGAAATCGAGGCGGATTCCATTCATTTGCTGAAGCCGGATGCGGCGGACCGCATAGCGGTCGCCAACACGCGTCAAGCCAACGAAACCATTTCGATTCCCCATCCTTGGCGATCCGCAGCCCAGACCCGCGGATAAAGCAAAGACCGGCGCGCAGCGCCCTCGCACTACGCGGCCGCTCTGTTTGAACGCCGGCCGATCAGGTCAACTGCCGATAGTCGATGAACGGCACGGCGTCGCCCGGCTCGACACGGGTGTGATCCTCGCCGAGTTCGATCAGGCCGTCGGTGCGCGTCAACGAGGTGATGACGCCGGCGCCGTCAACCGGATACTTCACGGCCACAGTCTCTTTGCCGCGCCGCTCGAGCGAAACTCGGACATATTCCCGCCGGCCCGCTTTCTTGCGGTAGCTGAAGTCCGAAATTACGCTCGAGGCGACGAGCAGATTTGGAACCGCGCCGGAAAGCGCTGCGATCAACGGCCGCACGACATAGGCGAAGGTGACGAAGACGGCGACCGGGTTGCCGGGCAGCCCGACTAGCGGAGTCCCTCCAATGACGCCCATGGCGACCGGCCGGCCCGGCTTGACGGCGAGACGCCAGAACACCAGCGACCCCAGCCGGTCTATTGCGGCGCGCACGTGGTCTTCCTCGCCGGTCGACACGCCGCCCGAGGTGACGATCAAATCATGGCCTTTGGAGGCCGCGGAGAGACTGGCTTGGATCGCGTCGCGGTTGTCCCTGAGGATGCCGAGATCGGTTACTTCGCAGCCGGAGCGTCGAAGCAAGGCCGTCAGCGCGTAGCGGTTGGAATCATAGATTGCGGCGGGGGCGAGCGGCAGCCCGGGGTCGCAGATTTCATCGCCGGTCGAAAACACGGCTGCGCGCGGCCGGCGCCGGACCTCAAGGCTCGACAGGCCGAGCGCTGCGATGAGCGCGATGTCCCGTGGCTCCAGGCGGCGGCCTTCGGCTAAGGCGAGATCGCCACGCGCGATGTCCTCGCCTCTCGCGCGGCGATTGGCCCCGCGCGCTAGACCGGAAGGGAGCTCTACCCGTCCGTCGTCCAGCAAGCGGACATCTTCCTGCATGAACACGGTGTCCGCCCCGATCTGCATCGGCGCGCCGGTGAAGATGCGCGTCGCGGTTTTGCGCACGTGAGCATCGGCCGTCTGGCCTGCAACGATGCGGCCGACCACGGGCAGGGCGGTGGCGCAGTTCGGGGCGAGATCCGCGTGAGCGACGGCGTAGCCGTCCACCGCCGAATTGTCGAAAACCGGCAAATCGATCGGAGCGGTGAGCGCCTTTGCGAGGACGCGCCCGTCGGCGTCGGCGATTACCACGCGCTCGGTCTCGGCAATCGGCGGTATGCGCGCAGTCACGAGGGAAAGCGCGTTCTCGATCCGCATCAATTCTCCGCCGAAGGCAAATGAGTCCTTGGTCAATTGCGCCATTGGTTCTCACCGTCCCGATTGCGTCGAGCGCCGATCTGCGAACTCAGGCGCAAGGAAAGTCAATCGCCATATGGCCGCGCCGACCGACATTTTGCAATCGACTCGCCGGACCCTTGAATGCGCGCCGAACAAGGAGGCGCTACAGGACGTAACTGATGTGACTCGCCACGGGAATGGCCGCTTCGAGCCTTCCAAGCCTCCAAAGCAGCCAAGCCGCAGTCCGCCCGATTCTGCCGTTGGCGATCAGCTGACGAATGTCTCAAAGGAGTAGAATCCGGCCCTTCGAGGAGAGAACCAAGAGGTAAATTTTGACCGCTAACCTTGGACTTTGTTCGATCGCCGGGTTTTCATAGTAGCGCGCTCACCGCGTTATCGACGAAGAGACCGCCATCGCGGACGTAGCGCGTGAGCATCGCGTCCGAAGCGTGGCCGGTCTGCTGCCTGATTTTCCAGCTTTGGACCCCGGCCATGGCAGCGCTGGTGGCGAAGCCGGCGCGCACACTGTGGCCGGAATAGCCCGTTGGATCGAGCCCAGCCGCCGCGACGCGGGCGCGGACGATCAGGCTCGCGGCCTCGCCGGATAGCCTGCCCTGAGAAACGCGCCCGTGGCGATCGACAGGTCGGAAAAGCGGGCCGGAGGCGATCCCCGCCAACGCGACCCAACGCTCGACCGCCATAACTGGGCAATGCGCCGTCCGGCCAAGCGGGATGCCGATTTTCCGCCCCGCCCCATCCTGGTCGGTCTTCGACCTGCGGATGTTCACGATGAGCCCCTGCTTTGCGGTGCGCAGCGCCTCACGGATGGCTTTGAGCTTGGCGGCTTTGTTTCCGCCTTCAGCAGGGCGGGTGCCATAAAGGCCTTCGGGACGAAGCAGGATCGGCGACCAGCGCTTCCAGGCCGGCACGACATCCTCCGGCTCGAGAAGGTCCAGCAGATGTCCCTCAGCCGGGAGGATGTCTCCGTAGCGAGAACCCACGGCGGCGCGCACGTCTTTTGCCTGGCTGGTTTTCTCGGTGATGACGATCTGATCCGCCTTGCAGGTCTCGTTCAGGGGACTTTAGTTGGGGTGCGGAGTCGGAAGAACGTATAGAGAACACGGTCGAGTCGCAAGTGACCTCTGGAGCGGGCGCAGTCACGAAAGCAGGTGAGAACTCGCGTCAGCGCAGCGATGCCGGTGATGAAGCATTCAATCCAGTGCGACCGAGCAGAGATCGGTCGGGCTGAAACCTCGTCGCCCGTGCTTGCTAAACGCTGGGCTCGCCAGGATGCCAGCGAGACAGCGCGGCCTGGATGGCATGCAGAAACGGTTCCCGGCCTGCCGCGCATTGCCGCTCTGCCAGCTTGCCGAGTTCTCGCAACGCCCATTCGACCGACCCAATCTGGCGCGAAGCATAGAGAAGGTGCTTCACGGCGTCGACGACTTCCGACACGCTCGGGTCATAGCCCCCGCCAGCGAGAAGGCTCGAGAGAGCAAGCAGCGCGACGGTGGCGGCGAATTTCGGCTCCTTGCCGCAGAAATCGCGGGCTGCTCGCACCAGCGTCGATGGGTCTGCGCCGCAGGAGCATCCGGCGGTGGTCCCGGTCCGGGTATGTGCGAACCAGAGAGCGGTAGACCGATAGGTTCGTCGCGCCGCCGGCCGCACGCAGGCCATAACGTCGATAGGCCTCATCCGAGCGACTGCGGTCGATCAATAGCTTCTCACAAAACCGATCGATGGACATTTCGGAGAAACCGGGATTTGTGCTGCGGCGTGCCGCTTCGGCAAACGCAATCGCAGCTTCCCATAATCCCTGACGAACCAGCGCCTCGGCGCCGAACCTTTGCGAGGACCAAAACTTCATCCGTCGCGTTGCCAGCAGCTCTTGAAGTTCGTGGTAACGGCCGCCTTCCAGCAGGCACGACAAGCAGATGGATGTCCCGATTACATGCTGGAAGGTTTGGTGGTCGGCCATCGCGATGTGATCTTCAACCGCCTGTGTGGTTTCGTGCCCAATTACGGTAAGGGGCGGCGCGGGATGTACGCGCTTACCAAGGCGACTCTTCAACAGGCCAGGGAGCGCGCCGCATGGCTCAAGGCGAATTTCAATCGGTTACCCGGAAATGAGGCTTACACCGACATTCACGAGTTAACACACCGGTTGGTAACTCTACGCGCTTGAGCAGAGGCCGACGCCGGGTTTCGTGGCTGAACAGAGCCCGGTTTGAGCGATGTCCTCTCCGCCGATATAGACACGAGCGTCGAGGACGACGCTTGGAGCTACCTGTGTTGTTGGCCACCGTATCCGCCGATGGTAATGTGATTCGCATAATGTTGTGTATGGAACGAGTATCGACGATCAAGAGTCCTGCAGGGTCCATAACCTACAATCGGCGGATCGCGCCGTATGCTCCCCACCTGCCGAATCTTCTCCACCATTAGAGGCGTCTTATAGGAGCGCCAAGCTGAAGGAAATCTCGCTCTCGGCATGTCAGGACGAGAACTTGCAAGGCCTGTGCGGCCTTGTGTAGGACGAGGTGCATCCTCTCCAAGCGCCCCTCGTCGGTGTTCACCAGAGCGTCGTCAAGAATTATGGCGGACGGCTGCCCGGATGCTCGAAGAATATCGGCGAGGGCAAGACGCGTGATCAC
>JBEKLU010000070.1:0-30147 GCA_050010035.1 Roseiarcus sp. | reverse complement strand
TCCCTTCGGCCCCTTCGGGCGTACGGTCGTCCCTCTCGACGAAGCCCTGCGCGTCATCGCCTACGCCGCAATCTTCTGGGCTGCCATCTGACCCGCCCCAGCAAAAAATGCGCAAAGTCGAGATGAGGAAGCGCTGAGTTTCGCCCGCGGGCGGTTAGCGCAAGGAGATCGGGTGATCCAACTCATAGGTCCAAACGGCGAGGATTTTGACGAGGCGCAACTTTTGAAACTTCTGACGACGCCCAAAATTTCAAACTGATCCACTACCGCCGGCGCCTCGCTGTAGCCGCGCGCGCCGAGCGCGGCCGGCGCGCAAGCGCCTCGTTTGCGTGAGATCGCGGCGGCGGCGAGAGGCGCGGCCGACGGCCGCGCCTACAAAGCGCCGGCGCTCTTGCCCCTTTTCCCCGATCGCCTCACAGCCGCTTGCCAAACCAATGATGCGCATAGGGGTTGGCGTTGAAACGGGTGATTTCCTGGTAGCCGAGCTTGCGATAGAGCGCCTGGGCCTCGTTCAGCGCTCGGTTGGTGTCGAGGCGCAGCGTCGTCAAGCCGGACCGCCGCGCCGTCGCCTCGATCGTCGCCATCATCCGACGCGCGACGCCGAGGCCGCGCGCCGACGGCGCCGTCCACACCCGCTTCGCCTCGCCAGTCGCCTCGTCGACGCGCGTCAGCGCGCCGCAGCCGACCGGGCGGCCGTCGAGACGGGCGACGAAGAAAAACCCCGCCGGCGGCGTCATCTCCTCGTCGCGGACGACGTTGCCCTTGGCGGGATCGAAGCCGCCCTCGAAACGGCGCCCGATCTCGGCGAAATATTCGCCGAGGCACCAGCGCGCGTCGGCCGAATCGGGCGCTTCGAGCCGCACCTCGACGCCGGCGGCGCGGATCAGCCGCGCGACCTCGCCCATCGCCGCCAGGAGACGCTCGCGCTGCGGCGCATCGAGCGGCGCCAGCATCGACTGCGCCAGCTCGTCGGACAGCCGCTCGTAGGCGGCCATTTCGGCGCGGCCTTTGTCAGTGAGGCTGACGCGCCGCACGCGGGCGTCGCCCGCCTGCCTGCCCACGTCGACGAGGCCTTGGCGCTCGAGCGAGCGCAACAGGCGGCTGAGATACCCCGAGTCGAGGCCGAGCGCGTCGCGTAGCGCGCGCGCCTCGGCGCCGTCGAGGCCGATCTCGAAGATCAGCCGCGCCTCGCCCAACGGCCGGCCGCGGCTGAGGTAGCTCTGGTCGAGCGCGCCGACGCGCTGCGTGACGAGGCGGTTGAAGCGGCGGACTTGTCGAATCTGATCGGGATGCATTCTCTGACTTTAGTCAGAGATATTGAATTTGCAAGCCCGGCCGCTCGTCGCGTACTCCCGTTCGGGGAACGCGCGCCGGCGGCCCGCAATTTGGACACAAAAGCGCACTCAAACCCCTGGTATCCCATCGTCGCGGACCGGACCGACGGCCTGCGCCCCGAACCGAAGAGACCCACCTTGCCGCCTTACGTCGCGCGCCTGTTCGCGTTCGCCCTCCTCGCCGTCGGGCTGAGCGCCGGCGCGCGAGGCGCCGAGGGCGAGGCCGCTTCGTCCTGCCTCTACGCGCCCGCTGCGCCGGCTGGGCTCGCATCCAAGGACGCGGTCGCGGACTACGCCTCGGTCCTGAAGGCCTGCCGCGCCGCCGACGGCCGCGTTAGCGTCGCCATCCGCGCGATGACCCTCGCCGGGACGCCGATCCTGCTCCTCGCCGATCCCGAGAGGCTTTCGACGCGCCTCGAGCGCGTCGCCTGCTGGACGTGCCGGGACGCGAGCGAGGAATCGCTCGCCGACACGCGCATGATGCGCGCGGTGGCGCAATCGGCCGAGGCGCCGGGCCTGACCCGCCGCGGCTTTCTGCAGAACGCCGGCCTCACCCACGGCGCGGCGCCCGGCGCCTTCGTCACCGGCGATCTCTGCCCCAGCCGGCGCCCGCTCGACCGGCCGTTCTTCGACAAGCTCGCCGCCCAAGGCCCCCATACGCCGGTGGCGCTGTCGATCTCCGGCCTGTGGCTCATCCATCATTTCCAGGACTATCGCTGGCTCCTCGACCGGCAGGCGGCGGGGGCGCTCGACATCCTCTGGGTCGACCATACCTATCACCATCCCTATCGGCGCGGCCTGCCCAACGACCGCAACTTCCTGCTGGCCAAGGGCGTCGACGCCGACGCGGAGATTCTCGACACCGAGCGTCTCCTCATCGCCAACGGCCAGACGCCGTCGCTGTTCTTCCGCTTTCCCGGCCTGATCTCCTCGGCGCCGCTGATGCAGGCGGTCAGCCGCCATCACCTGATCTCGCTCGGCGCCGACGCCTGGCTGGCGCTCGGCCAGCGGCCGGGCGAGGGATCGATCATCCTCGTCCATCCCAACGGCAACGAGGAGACGGGCCTGGCGGCGTTCGACCGCGACCTCTCGCGCGGCGCGATCGCCCAGCCCTTCGAGCCGCTGATCGCCGCGCCGAACTGAGCGGCCCGGGCGAGATCATCCCCGCCCGACGAAGGGCATCTTGGTCGCCATCAACGTCATCGACAGGATGTTGGCGGAGAGCGGCAGGCTCGCCATGTGGACGATCGCGTCGCCGACCTCGCCCGGATCGATCGTCGGCTCCACCGCGATGCGCCCGTCCGCCTGGACGACGCCCTTCGTCATCTTGAACGCCATTTTGCCGATGTCGATCTGCCCGCAGGCGATGTCGAAGGCGCGCCCGTCCAGCGCGATCGACTTGGTCAGGCCGGTGATCGCGTGTTTCGAAGCCGTGTAGGGCGCGCTCATCGGGCGCGGCGCGTGGGCGGAAATCGAGCCGTTGTTGGGGGTTACGGTGACAGGGTTACGGTGACAGCTTACTCAACCCCTTTACTGCAAGCCGTTGACTCGGAAAGGGGGTTAAGTAAGCTGTCTCCGTAACAGCGTAACACCATAACCGAATTGGGGATTCAGTAAAGTGTCACCATAACCCCACCATAACCCCAAGCCGGTCAGCCTTGCGCCGCTTCCCGCTCCATGTCGCGGTCGGTGAGGTCCTCGCCCTGCATGCTGGCGTAATTGCGCGCCATCTCCCGCATCAGGAACTTTGCGGGAACGTCGTGGTACGACCCGTGGTCGTTCACATATTGCATGTAGGTCCGGCCCGAGCCGTCGAAGGGATGCAGAAGCGCGTCGTTGTGGCCGTCGAAATCGAGCGGATGCACGCCGACCTTGGCGCAGAGCGTGGCGTTGAAGGTCGGAGTCGCCTTGCGCCAGGCGCCGTCCACGTAGACTTCCGCGAAGCCGTGCCAGGTGAAAACGTCCGTGCCCATGCTCTGGCGCAGCTTCTCTGTCGTGAGGTGGTTGCGCACGTCGGCGAAACCGACGCGGGCGGGAATGCCGTGGGCGCGGCAGGCGGCGGCGTAGAGCGCCGCCTTGCCCACGCAATAGCCGTCGCCGGCCGCGAGCACGCTCGAGGCCCGGAACGTCTCGAGCGTGAGCATGTCGACGTAAGGGTTGTAGCGGACGCCGTCGCGCACCGCCCTATAAAGCAGGCTGGCCTTCTCGCGGTCGCTGGCGTCCGCCGGAACGGCGGCGCCGGCGAAGTCGCGGACGGCCGGATGGTCGCTATCGATGTATTCGCCGGGATCGGTGTAGAGGCGGCGGATCGCGTCGGGAAGAATGTCGGTCATGTCCCTTCTTAGCAAGCGGCATTCTCGAAATTCAATTCGATAATTGGATTCCGGGATTTCGGTGGGGATTTCGGTGACAGCTTACTCAACCCCTTTTCTCGAAGTCCTCGCTGAGGCCTGAACGACAGTGCGGCCGTCTTCGACCGCCCGCGCCGGCGCGGCGGAAAATCGTCACGCAAGTCGTTGAAAACAGGCCTTCGCGCCGGAAAACGGCTTTCGCCCCCGCCGCTCACGGCGCGACGTTCAGCTCCTTCTGGTTCTGGCCGGCGACGATGACGACGCTGCGCAACTTTCCGACATCGGCGACGTGGGCGAGCGTCGCTTCGGCCGAAATGGGCGTCATCACCTCGGCGGCGAAATCCGGCGGCGGGCAGGCGACGAATTCGAAGGTGAGGACCGCGCCGTCGGCCGAGCGGCCGGTCTCGACGAGGGCGGCGTGCGTCCAGGCGGCGGTCGAGGCGGTTCCCCCGGCCCGGACGGCGAGCGCATCGCCGGTCAGGCTGAGATCGCCGGCTTCGACGGAGAACACTTTCGTGAGCTGGCAGGGCGCGATGGTCTCGTCCTTCGGCGGCGACTGCGCCGCCGCCGGAATCGCCGGCAAGCTCGCCGACAGCGGGCCGACGACGGCCGCAGTCAGAGCGCGAGCGCTCGCCGCCGCGGCCGCCGAGCGGATGCCGTGGGACGTCGTCGAGCGGGGAATGGCGGAGGTTTTCATCTCCTGCTCCAGTTCGAAAGGGGCCGAGAGGCGGGCTTCACTGTACCATAGACGGGCGCGATCCTCTCATCCCGCCCTCGCGCCGCGTTCGGTTCGGTCGCCTCCGGTTCCGTCGAGGCAGTTGCGTCCGGAATAGCTGTGACGTATTCGACGTCCGGCGCTGGCCGCCACGAAGGATCCGATCGTCGATCGTCGTTCTCCGAGGTCGCCGCCGATGGCGATGGGGAGGTCGTGATGCTTGATGTGACCGTGGGCGAGCCGGCGGCGGCGGGATCGGCGGCGGGGATCGGCGCGCCGTTGCGGTTCGTCACGGCGACGAGCCTGTTCGACGGCCACGACGCGGCGATCAACATCATGCGGCGCCTGTTGCAGCAGGCGGGCGTCGAGGTGGTCCACCTCGGGCACAACCGCTCGGTCGACGAGATCGTCACGGCGGCGATCCAGGAAGACGTGCAGGGGATCGCGGTCAGCTCGTACCAGGGCGGCCACCTCGAGTTCTTCAAGTACATGATCGATCTGCTGCGCGGCCGCGGCGCCGGGCGCATCCGCGTGTTCGGCGGCGGCGGCGGCGTCATCGCAGCGCCGGAGATCCGCGAGCTGGAGGCCTACGGGGTGGAGCACATCTACGCCCCGGAGGACGGCCAGCGCCTCGGCCTGGAAGGGATGATCGCCGACGTGGTGAAGCGCGCCAGTTTCGATCTGGCGCACGATCTGCCGACCTCGCTGGAGGGCTTGGAGGCGCCGGATCGGCGGGTGCTGGCGCGGCTGGCGACCGGTCTGGAGAACGCCACCGTGCCGGGCGAATTGGCGCTAGCGATCGAAGCGCGGGCCCGCGGGCGCCGAGTTCCGGTGATCGGCGTCACCGGCACCGGCGGCGCCGGCAAATCGTCGCTGACCGACGAGTTGATCTGCCGCTTCCGCCTCGACCGTCCCCAGATCGGCATCGCCGTCATCGCCATCGATCCGTCGCGGCGGCGCACCGGCGGGGCGCTGCTGGGCGACCGCATCCGCATGAACGCCATCGGCGGGATGCTCGGCGGCGCCTCGCTGTACATGCGCTCGCTGGCGACGCGGGCCTCGGGCAGCGAGGTGCCGGGCCATGTTCCGGCGATCGTCGATCTGTGCAAGGCGGCGGGCTTTGAGCTGATCATCGTGGAGACGCCGGGAATCGGCCAGGCCGACGCGGCGGTGACTTCTCTCGCCGACTTGTCGCTCTACGTGATGACGCCCGAGTTCGGCGCCGCCAGCCAGCTCGAGAAGATCGAGATGCTCGACCACGCCGACGTGGTGGCGATCAACAAGTTCGACCGCAAGGGCGGCGAGGACGCGCTGCGCGACGTGCGCAAGCAGTTGCAGCGCAACCGCAAGGCGTTCGCCGTCGCGCCCGAGAGCCTTCCGGTCTACGGCACGATCGCGTCGCGGTTCAACGACGACGGGGTGACGGCGCTCTACCACGGACTGCTGGCGGGGTTGGCGGAGCGCGGCTTCGCGCAGCCGAAGTCGCATCTGCCGGCGCCGGCGGGCCGGACGTCCACGGCCGGCGCCGCCATCGTGCCGCCGGCGCGCTCGCGCTACCTGGCCGAGATCGCCGAAACGGTGCGCGGCTACCACGCCACGGCGGCCGAGCAGGCGCGCCTGGCGCGCGAGGCGCAGCAGTTAGAGGCCGCCGGGCGGCTGTTGTCCGAGAGCGGCGGCGACGGAACGGCGGCGGCGAGGCTGGCGGCGGAGCGGCAGGGCGCGCTCGACCATCGGGCGCGCCGTCTCCTGGAGGCATGGCCGTCGGTGAAGGCGAAATACGAGCGCGACGAGCTGATCTCGACGGTGCGCGGCCGCGAAACGCGTAGCGCGCTGACGACGACGACGCTGTCGGGGACGCGCATCCGCAAGGTGGCGCCGCCGACGTTCAGCGACCACGGCGACCTCTTGCGCTGGCTGTTGCGCGAGAACCTGCCGGGGCGCTTTCCCTACGCCGCCGGCGTGTTCGCCACCAAGCGCGACGAGGAGGACCCGACGCGCATGTTCGCCGGCGAGGGCGACGCCTTCCGCACCAACGCCCGCTTCAAGCTGCTGTCGCGCGACAGCGCGGCGACGCGGCTCTCCACCGCCTTCGATTCGGTGACGCTATACGGCTGCGACCCGGACGAGCGCCCCGACATCTGGGGCAAGGTGGGCAATTCGGGGGTGTCGATCGCCACCCTCGACGACATGAAGGCGCTCTACGACGGCTTCGACCTGTGCTCGCCCATGACCTCGGTGTCGATGACCATCAACGGCCCGGCGCCGATCATCCTGGCGATGTTCTTCAACACCGCGATCGACCAGCAGATGGCGGCCTTTCGCGCCCGCGAGGGGCGCGAGCCGAGCGCCGGCGAGGCGGCGCAATTGCGCGCGCGGACCTTGGAAGTGGTCCGCGGCACGGTGCAGGCGGACATCCTGAAGGAAGACCAGGGGCAGAACACCTGCATCTTCTCCACCGACTTCGCGCTCAAGCTGATGGGCGACATCCAGGAATGGTTCATCGCCCACAAGGTGCGCAACTTCTATTCGGTGTCGATCTCCGGCTACCACATCGCGGAAGCCGGGGCGAACCCGATCAGCCAGCTCGCCTTCACGCTGGCCAACGGCTTCACCTACGTCGAGAGCTACCGGGCGCGCGGCATGAAGGTCAACGACTTCGCGCCCAATCTCAGCTTCTTCTTCTCCAACGGCATGGACCCGGAATACGCGGTGATCGGCCGGGTGGCGCGGCGCATCTGGTCGATCGCCATGCGCTTCAAGTACGGCGCCGACGAGCGGGCGCAGAAGCTGAAGTACCACATCCAGACCTCGGGGCGCTCCCTGCACGCGCAGGAGATGGACTTCAACGACATCCGCACCACGTTGCAGGCGCTGATCGCCGTCTACGACAATTGCAACAGCCTGCACACCAACGCCCACGACGAGGCCTACACCACGCCGACGGTGGAGAGCGTGCGCCTCGCCGTGGCGATCCAGATGATCATCAACCGGGAATGGGGGGTGGCGAAGAACGAGAACCCCAACCAGGGCTCGTTCTTCCTCGACGAGCTGACCGACCTGGTGGAGGAGGCGGTGTTGAGCGAGTTCGAGCGTCTGGCCGAGCGCGGCGGCGTGCTCGGCGCGATGGAGACCGGCTACCAGCGCGGCCGCATCCAGGACGAATCTCTGCACTACGAGCACAAGAAGCACGACGGCTCCTACCCGATCGTCGGCGTCAACACCTTCCTCAACCCGCAGCCGCCCGTCGAGCCGGCGGTGGCGCTGCAACGCTCCTCCGAGCAGGAGAAACAGAGCCAGCTCGACCGCCTGCGCGCCTTCCAGGCCCGCCACGCCGACGCCGCCCCGGCCATACTGGAGCGCCTGCGCCGCGCCGTCATCGCCAACGACAACATCTTCGCCGTGCTGATGGACGCGGTGCGCTGCTGCTCGCTCGGGCAGATCACCAACGCCCTCTACGACGTCGGCGGCCGCTACCGCAGGAACATGTAGGTCGGGTCGGGCCGGGACGGCGCGGCGGAGCAAGCCGCTCGCGAAGCGCGCTCCCCCATAGCGTCGCGTTCCTTATGAATTCTTTACGGGCCGGGTCCAGTCGCCGTGGGCGAAGAGTCGGCGGGTCGGCGTTCGCGCCCGCCCGGCCTCGAGTCGTCGTCGTCAAATCGAGACCGGGAAGGCGCGAGCCGACGTCTCTCACGAGCGCCCTCGCTTGCGCGGCAGGCGGCTGACGATCGCAATGGCTTCTTGCTGCGATTCTCCTTCTCCGCGAACGAGTTGAACTCCATTCAGGCGCGAGAAAAAGCTCGGCGCCGCGCCTCGGTCCGAATGTCGCGCACGGCGCATAGGTCGACTCCTCGCTTCGCGCTTTGCTCTTGACCGGGATCGATGCGCGAGTGGTCGAATGTGTGTGTATTCTTCGCTTCGGGCAAAGGCTGCCGGCGCGCGCGATGCGTCGCTATCCTTATCCTTTCCTTATGCCGCTCGCCGACAATCGATATCGATTGCTTACGGAGCTTCGCCGTAGCGTTTCGCGCTGGCGACCCGAGTCGGGGCGCCAGCGCGCAAGCGCCAGCGATGCGTCGCGGTTTGCTGCGAGGGCGGGGTGAGTGGCCGCGCAGCCCGACTTGCGTTCGGGACGGCGTGTTGCCGCGCGCGGCTTGCCGACCCCCGGGGTCGGAAGAGGGAGACGGTTCGATGAACTTATACGTGTGGCTGCCGGCGATGTTCGTGCTCGGCCTCGCCAGCTTGGGAATCTGCCTCGCCTTCGTGTCCGCCTCCGAACGCATCTGAGGGGAAACGGCGATGATCCTTTTCACGGCGGCGGTTGCCGCGCTCGTCATCATTTATCTCTTCACGGCGCTCGTCAGACCCGAGTGGTTCTGACGATCGAACCTCGTCGTTGAATCGTTGGCCGACGTCCGTCGCGGAACCCTTTCCGCGGCGGCGCGAGACTTGAAAGGCTGCCCCTATGTGGCTTCTTCCCGCATTGCTGATCGCGACGGCGATCGTGCTGTCGATCCCGCTCAGCGCCTACTTCGCCTGGCTCATGGACGGCAAATACCGCGCGCCGCGCGTGCTGAAATGGTTCGAGAACGTTCTCGACACCGGGCCGCAGGACTGGAAGCAGTACACGATCGCGCTGGTGATCTTCAACGTCGCGCTGTTCGTGTTCGGCTACGTCATCCTTTCGCTGCAGCCGCTGATGCCGCTGAACCCGCTCGGCCGCGGCATGTTGGAGCCGACGACGATCTTCAACACGGTCATATCCTTTATGACCAACACCAATTTGCAGCACTATTCGGGCGACCAGCACCTCTCCAATTTCAGCCAGATTTTCTTCATTCTGCCGAACATGTTCCTCTCCGCCTCGGTGGGCTTCTGCGCCCTCGCGGCGATCATCCGCGCGTTTCGCGGCGAGGCGACGGTCGGCAACTTCTTCGTCGATATGTGGCGCGTCGCCATGTACATCTATCTGCCGGTCGCGCTGATCTTCGGCGTCATCTTCATGCAACAGGGCATGCCGATGACCTTCAATAGCGCCGAGGTCGCGACGACGCTCGAACCGGCGTCGATGGGCACGGACGACAAGGGCGCAGCCAAGCCGCAAACCATCATCGTCGGGCCCGTCGCGGCCGTCATTCCGATCAAGATGCTGGGCACCAACGGCGGCGGCTTCTACGGCATGAACTCCGCCCATCCGCTGGAGAACCCGACCGCGACGACCAACTTCTTCACCACGCTGGCGATGATGCTGTTCCCGTTCGCGCTGGTGCTGATGTACGGGCGCATGCTCAAACGCATTCGGCACTCCGTCGTCATCTACGGCGTCATGCTGGCGATGATGGCGGGCCTCATCGCCTGGGTCATTTATTTCGACACGATGCAGCCGAACCCCGGCCTCACCGCGCACGCGGGCGCGACGTACGCGATCGCCAATCCGACGGCGCCGTCCGGCAAGATCGACGTGGTCAGCCCGCCGGTCGCGGGACTGCCGGTCGACCAGCATCTCGGCAATCTCGAGGGCAAGGAGCTGCGCTTCGGCACCTCCGCCGGCGCCGCCTTCGCGGCGATCACCACCGATGTGACCTGCGGCGCGGTCAACGCGGAGATGGACAGCCTCAATCCGCTCGCCGGCCTGTCGCCGCTGGTCGGCATGTGGCTCAACTGCGTCTTCGGCGGCAAGGGCGTCGGCATGATCAACCTCTTGCTGTTCCTGATCGTCGGCGTGTTCCTCGCGGGTCAGATGGTCGGCCGCACGCCCGAATATCTCG
Organism: Roseiarcus sp.; assembly: GCA_050010035.1. Classification (GTDB taxonomy): domain Bacteria; phylum Pseudomonadota; class Alphaproteobacteria; order Rhizobiales; family Beijerinckiaceae; genus Roseiarcus. The sequence continues at coordinate 19,982 of JBEKLU010000070.1, read as the reverse complement.
GGCGCAAGGTCGGCGCGCGCGAAATGAAGCTGGCGATGATCGCCTTGCTCGTCCACCCGATCCTCATCCTCGGGCCGAGCGGACTGTTCGCCGCGACGACGTGGGGAACCGCCGCCGAGGCCAATCCCGGGGCGCATGGGTTCACGGAGATCGTCTACCAGTATTCGTCGTCCTCCGCGAACAACGGCTCGGCGTTCGACGGTCTCGGCGTCACCTATGGGCTCAACGACAACCCGAATCCCTCGCCGCAAGCGATCCCGTGGGATATCGGCACGGGCCTAGTGATGCTGTTCAGCCGCTATTTGCCGATCATCGCTCCGATAGCCCTGGCGTTCTTTCTCGGGCGAAAGAAAGTGGCGCCGGTGACGCTCGGCACCATGAGCGACGACACCTGGACGTTCGGCTTCCTGTTGCTCGGGACGATCTTAATCATCGGCGCGCTGCTCTTTCTGCCGGTGGCCGCGCTCGGACCCTTGGCGGAGCATTTCGGGCCGATTCCGTTCGGCGGTTGAATGAGATCTCGCACGATCGCGCGCCCTGGCGGCGATCGCTTGGAAATACGCAGGAGTTCGATACATGGACACCGTGAGCGCTTCGAGCCCGGCCATCAATTTGGCTCGGCGGCGGGATTTGTTCTCGACGCAGATCGTCATGACCGCTCTGAAACAGTCCTTCCTGATGCTGCGCCCCGACGTGCAGTGGAAGAACCCGGTCATGTTCGTCGTCGAGATCGGCGCCGTTCTGACGCTTCTCTACGTGCTTCAGGCCGCATTCGGAACATCGTCGAGCACGGTGTCGATCACCTATTTCATCGCGCTCGACATCTGGCTGTTCCTCACCGTTCTCTTCGCCAACTTCGCCACGGCGGTCGCCGAGGAGCGCGGCAAGGCGCAGGCCGAGACGCTGCGCAAGACCCGCGTCGCCACGCCGGCCTTCCGGCGGCGCGCCGACCGGTCGATCGAGAAGGTTTCCTCAAACGATCTGAAGCCCGGCGACGACGTCGTCGTCGAAGCGAACCAGATCATTCCGGGCGACGGCGACGTCATCGAGGGCGTCGCGATGGTCAACGAATCGGCGATTACAGGCGAATCCGCGCCGGTCGTCCGCGAGGCCGGCGGCGACCGCTCGGGCGTCACCGGCGGCACGACCGTGCTTTCGGACACCATCGTCGTGCGCGTCTCGGCCGGTCCCGGCGAATCGTTCCTCGACAAGATGATCGCCTTGGTCGAGGGCGCGCGCCGCCAGCGCACGCCGAACGAGATCGCGCTGACGCTGGTGCTCACCGCGTTCACGGTGATCTTCATGATCGTGGTCGTGCCGCTGTGGGCGATGGCGTCGAACGCCGAGCAGTACATGACGAGCTATCTCGGCCTCAGCGATCCGCTCAGGAGCCTGGGCACCGACGTTCCGACCCTGGTCGCGCTCGTCGTCTGCCTGATCCCGACGACGATCGGCGCGTTGCTCGCCGCGATCGGCATCGCCGGGATGGACCGCGCGCTACGCGCCAACATCATCGCCAAGAGCGGCAAGGCGGTGGAGGTCGCCGGCGACATCGACACGGTGCTGCTCGACAAGACCGGCACGATCACGCTCGGCGATCGGCAGGCGCGCGAATTCATCCCGATCGGCGGCGCGTCCGAAATGGAGCTCGGCCGCCTGGCGGCGCTCGCCTCGGTTTCCGACCAGACGCCGGAGGGCAAGAGCATCGTCGCCGCCTACACGGCGATGGGGTCGTCGCGCGCCCCGATCGCGGCGCCCGATGAAGCGACCTTCATTCCGTTCACCGCCCAGACCCGCATGAGCGGCCTCGACTTGCCCAACGGCGACAAGATCCGCAAGGGCGCTCCCGACGCGATCGTCCGCTATGTCGAAAGCGTGAACGGCGTCGTTCCGCGGGAGCTCGGCGGCATCGTCGGCCGGGTCGGCGCTCGCGGCGCGACTCCGCTGGTCGTCGCCGAGAACGCCAGAATCATCGGCGTCATCGCGCTCGAGGACATCCTGAAACCGGGCATCAAAGAGCGCATGGCCCAATTGCGCCTGATGGGTCTGCGCACCGTGATGATCACCGGCGACAACCCGCTGACTGCGCAAGCGATCGCCAAGGACGCGGGCATCGACGATTTCATCGCCGAGGCCACGCCGGAAAAGAAGCTCGTCTATCTGCGCAAGGAGCAGGCCGAGGGCAAGCTCGTGGCGATGATGGGCGACGGCACGAATGACGCGCCTTCGCTCGCGCAGGCCGACGTCGGCCTGGCGATGAACTCGGGCACCCAGGCGGCCAAAGAGGCCGGCAACATGGTCGACCTCGACAGCGATCCGACCAAGCTCATCGAGGTCGTCGCGATCGGCAAGCAATTGTTGATGACCCGCGGCGCGCTCACCACCTTCTCGATCGCCAACGACGTGGCCAAATACTTCGCCATCATCCCGGCGATGTTCGCGGGAACGCTGCCGTGGCTGAAGGCGCTCGACGTCATGGGCCTGCATTCGCCGACCTCGGCGATTCTCTCCGCCGTCATCTTCAACGCGCTGATCATTCCCCTGCTCATCCCGATCGCGCTGAAGGGGGTCCGCTATCAGGCGTTGGGCGCCGACGCGTTGCTGCGGCGCAACCTGCTGATCTGGGGCCTCGGCGGCGTCATCCTTCCCTTCATCGGCATCAAGGCGATCGACATGATCATGGTCGCCTTGCGGCTGGTCGCCTAATCGGAGAAAAAGCGATGTTGCGCTATTTTACAAAGAGCGCTTTGCTCTTGGCCTTCGGGGTCGTGATCCTTTGCGGGATCTACCCCGGCATTCTCTGGGTGGTCGGGCAGACCCTGTTTCCGTTCCAGGTGAACGGCAGCATCGTTCGCGACGCCGACGGCAAGGTGATCGGCTCGCTGCTGGTGGCCCAGCCCTTCAGCAAGGACGAATACTTCCAGCCGCGGCCGTCGGCGGCCTCGTTCGACGCCACCGCCTCGACGTCCTCCGGCTACGGCCCCTCGAACTACGCCTTGCGCGACCGCGTCGGGCGCCCCCTCGGGCCGATCGTCACCTATGCCGACGGCGCCAAGAAGGGCCAACTCGTCGCTCCCGACGTCGAGGCGTGGTTCCAGGCCGACAAGGCTGGCGGAAACCCGCATATCGTCGGGCAATGGGCCGACGCGCACAACAGCCTCGCGCAGGGCTGGGTGACCGGCGATCCCACCCATGCGGCCTATGTCGACGCATGGGCCAAGGCCCACGACGACGTCGTCAAGGACTGGATCAAGTCCAACCCCGCCACGCCGCAACCCAAGGCTTCCGACCTCGCCGTCGTCTTCTTCAAGACGTTCTCGAACGAGCATCCCGGCATGTTCCCCTCGTCGGTGACCAAGACGGGATCGGACGGCAAGCCGGTCACCGATATCGAACCGGTCGCCGCCGGGTCCGACATCCAGTCGATCTTCTTCGACATGTGGCGCCAGGACCATCCCGACGTCGCGCTCAACGACGTGCCGGGCGATCTCGTCACGGCCTCCGCTTCCGGCCTCGACCCACACATCACGCTGGACAACGCCGAGTTCCAACTCGATCGCGTCGCCGCCAAATGGGCCGACGACAAGAAGCGCGACGTCGCTGACGTGCGCAAGGAGATCGACGCGATCCTGCAGGAGAAGGCGAGCGCGCCGTGGGGCGGCGCGATCGGCGAAAAGCTGATCAACGTTCTCGAAGTCAATCTCGAACTGCACAAGCGTTACGGCGACCCGGCGTAACGAGGCCAGTTTCCGTCGGGGCCGAAGGGCCCCGACGGGAGCGCGGGAGACGTGCGCGGACTCGCCCCCAAGCGCGTCTCCCGCCTCGAACGCCAACTCTGCGAAGCCAAAGGCATCACATCCCCATTTATGCGGGCACTGCCATGGGCGCGAGCGTCGCGCGGCCTCGGACGCGCATCCTGGCCGTCAGCGACGAGGTCCAGCTACAGCGACTGTTGCGCTCGATCCTGGAGGCCAACGGTCGCGAAATCTTCGCCGCGACGCATTCGGCGGCGGAAGCGCCGACGGCCGAACCGCCCGATGTCGTGCTTCTCGACCTCGATCGCCTCGATCCTCGCGTCGTTTCGCAGGCCAAACGCGCGTTCGCCGGAGCCGAGGTCATCGCCCTCTGCCACGCTTATAGCGAACCGGACTGCGTCGCCGTTCTCGAAATGGGCGCCGACTACCTCGCGCGGCCGTTTCGCGAACAGGAGCTGGCGGCGCGCGTGCACGCGGCCGAACTGCGCCGTCTGACCGCCAAAGGCTACCAGCGCGCCTATCGTCACGGCTCGTTCGCCATCGACCTTCTCGATTGGATCGTGACGCGCGACGGGCGACGGCTGTCGCTGACGGCCTCCGAGCAGCGCGTTCTCGCGGTTCTCGCGCGGGAACCGGGCCGCCTGGCGACCTTCGGCGAGATCCTCGCCGGCCTGGGGCGCGAGGATTCCTGGCGCAACCGCCAATCCGTGCATGCGTTCGTCGTCGGGCTGCGGCGCAAGATAGAGTGCGATCCAAAGCGCCCCGTCCTGCTTCTCAATGTACATAGGATCGGATATCGCCTCGCCCCCGAGCCAGGCGATTCGGCAATTGTCGCGGCGGACGCGCGCCCGGCCGAGGGAAAGGGAGGCGCTTCGCCATGATGTTCGTGAGCCGTTGCGACGACGACGAGACCGTCGATCGCCGCCGTCATGGAACGCTTATGTCGCGCTTATGCGCGAGGCCGAGCTTCGGCATAGACCCTTTACGCCACTTTGGTGCAATGTACCCATCGCAGCAGGCTGGTTTCGCTGCGGTGGAAGAAGATCGTAAAGAGCCCGTCCCCGGTCGGGGACGCGCTCGGGAAAAGCGGTTCGCAAGACGCCGACTGGCGGGCCGGCCTCGCGATCCGCTCGCGATCTTCGCTGTGGCGCAGGTTCCCTTGCGATCATGGTTCGATCGCCTTATTCCGCCCTGGACCCGAGCGCCCATTGCCGATGGAGAGTTCGTTGTTTGACGCCAATGTCCAAGAAGAAGTCCCTTCCGAGCGCCTCAGTTTCGAGCTGGGCCGCGATCACGAAGGCCTCTGGATCGTTCGGGAGAAGAATGGCCTTTACGGGGGCCTCTTCGCCAGCGAAAAGGCGGCGATCCAATACGCCAAGTTCGAGAGCGCCGACCGCAAGAGCGTCATCCGCGTCATCTCCGATCCCATCGAATTGAATTGTTCGTCCTGACCGCCGTCGCGCGCCGCCCCGCCATTCGCGACGCTTCCACGCATTGAGGACGCTCAAGCGATGGATGCTCGAACCTCTTACAATCGCCGTCCCCTGGCTCGCGGACCGAGCGCGGGGACGGAAACGCCGCGGGACGCGCTCGCGCGTCGACGCGCGGCGAGGCTCGAGCCCGGCGCGCTGATGCGCGGGACGGAGGAGGCGCGATGACCCTCGTCGGCTGGCTGCAAATCGCCTTGGTCCTCGCACTTGTGGTCGCTCTCGCCTATCCGCTCGGGAGCTTCATCGTCGAGCTCTTCGAGGGCAGGCGGACCTTCCTCTCTCCCTTGCTGGCGCCGGTGGAGCGCGGAATTTACCGAGTCGCCGGGGTCGACCCGGCGATCGAGCAAGAATGGCTCGCCTATACGCTCAGCATGTTGGGGTTCGCCGGCGGCTGCTTCGTCGTCCTCTATGCGATTCTGCGGCTACAGAACTTTCTGCCCTTGAACCCGCAGGGCTTCGGCGCCGTTCCGCCGGACTTGGCGTTCAACACGGCGGTCAGTTTCATCACCAACGCCAACTGGCAGGCCTACGGCGGCGAGACGACGATGAGCCATCTGACGCAGATGCTCGGCCTCACCGCCAACAATTTCCTCGACTCGGCGGTCGCCACCGCGCTGGCGATCGCAGTCATCAGGGGCATCGCACGTGGCGGATCGAAGACGATCGGCAATTTCTGGGTCGATCTGACGCGCGCGACGCTCTACCTCTACCTGCCGCTCGCAATCGTGGTCGCGCTCCTCTTTCTCGCGCTCGGCGTCCCGCAGACGTTGCAGGGCTCGATCGAGGCGACGACGCTCGAAGGCGCCAAACAGGTCATTTCGCTCGGCCCCGTGGCGAGCCAGGAGGCGATCAAGCTGATCGGCACGAACGGCGGCGGCTTCTTCAACGCCAACTCCGCCCATCCCTTCGAAAACCCGAGCCAGTGGTCGAACATGTTGCAGGCGTGGTCGATGCTCGTCGTCCCCGTCGCGCTGGTCTTCGCCTTCGGACGGATGGTCGGCGACCCGCGCCAGGGCCGTGCGCTGCTCGCCACGATGGCGATATTCTTCCTCATCGGCCTCGCCGCCTTGTACTACGCGGAGAGCGCCGGCAATCCGCTGCTGACGTCGCTCGGCGTCGATCCCTCGCTCGGCGCCATGGAGGGCAAGGACCTGCGTTTCGGCCAGGCCCAGGCGTCGCTGTTCGCGGCCTCGACGACCGGAACCGGCACGGGCGCCGCCAACGCGACCTACGACTCGATGACGCCGATCGGAGGCGCGGTGAACCTGTTCTTCCTGTTGATCGGCTGCATCACGCCGGGCGGCGTCGGCACGGGTCTCTACGACCTGCTGCTGATCTCGATCATCGCCGTCTTCATCGCCGGGCTGATGGTGGGGCGCACGCCGGAATATCTCGGCAACAAGATCGAGGCGCGCGAGATGAAGTTCGCGCTGTATGCGATCCTGGTCACGCCCTTGTTCATCCTCGGCTTCAGCATGGTCTCGGCGATGGCCGGGTTCGCGCTCGACAGCCTCGGCAACAAAGGCCCGCACGGCCTGAGCGAAATCCTCTACGCCTACGCCGCCACGGCGTCGGACAACGGCTCGGCCTTCGGCGGCCTCGTCGCCAACACGCCCTGGTTCAACACATCGACGGGCCTCGCCATGTTGGCCGGTCGCTTCTTGCATGGCGTCCCGATCATGGCGCTTGCCGGATCGCTGGCGGCCAAGACGCGCGCGGCGCCTTCGGCCGGGACCTTCCCGACCCACGGCCCGCTGTTCATCGGCCTGCTGGTCGGCGTCATCGTCATCGTCGGGTTGTTGACCTATTTTCCGGCGCTGGCGCTCGGGCCGATCGTCGAGCATTTGCTGATGCTCGGCGGCAAGACGTTCTGACGCCATTGACCCGATACCGCTTCGTGCGCGCAGGCGGAGTCGACTCGATTATCCCGACGTATCGGCCTTAAAGTCAGCTTATGTCGGATGCGTGGATTCCATCTCGAAGGCTTATGCCCAGAACGGCATAATGTTCGAGCAAGCGAGGAAGCCGAGAGCGGTCCATGCCCAATCTCTCACGCGACGGACACACGCCGTACGAGCCCGGAGATCGTAAAGGCGGGATTGTTCGAGGCGGGAAAGCGAAGCGGCCGTATCCGACGCAATCCGAGATGTTCCTCAAGATTGGCGCGACAATCTTCGTCGCCCTTTGCGTCGGACTGGCGGTCGATTAGAAGAGTCGCCCTGGTGGGCCGGGAGGGAGGCGCCGCGCCGCGTGTAAAATCCTTATAAATCAAAATGTTATCAACGGTCCAGCACTCGAATGTTATGCATTTTGTGCCACGGTGGCAACGGCGATTCGCGCGCCATTGCCGATTTCGTGAGAACCGCTGTCGTTTTTTACTGAAGCGGGACCCCGCACGCCAGATCGTCTAAGCGTTTGATTTGATGCGATAATCATCGAACTTAGGGGCTTCTGATTTGCATCCGGCGGGACCCCGGCGCTGAGCGAAATTCTCTTTTTGCGTCAGACAGTTACAGTTTCCGTGACGGGGGTTCTCATTCGGTGCACATTCACATGTTGCCGGGAACGTCGGGGTGCCGTTTCGATCAGCATTTACACTCTGGCCTTGTTTGGGGTTCAGTAGCGGGACTTTTTCTATGCCGCCTTCAAGCGGCGCCCACTTGCCTCGCCGGTGGAAGGAATCTGGCGTCCAGCCATCCCCCATCAACGGGCAAAATCACACCTGTAATGAAGCTCGCCGCGTCCGAGGCTAGAAACGCACAAGCTTCGCCGACTTCTTCAGGGTTCCCTGGACGACCTAAGGGGCATCCGTCTATCATTATCTGCCTGAACACGGGTTTTGTTTTGATAATCTCCTGTGTGAGCGGAGTTACCATAAGGCCCGGAGCGATGGCATTGACCCGGATGCCAGATCGGCCGAATTCCGTCGCTAGCTGGCGCGTAAGCCCGATAAGGGCCGCCTTGGTCGCGCTATACCCCGCGCTTGCGGTGACGCCCGCCATGCCCCAAACGGATGCCATGTTTATGATCGAGCCGCCACGCTCCCGCATGTGAACTATTGCGGCGCGAGAGAGTCGAAATGGCGCCGCGAGATTAATATCAAGGCAACGGTCCAAGTCTTCATCACTGGTCCTATGTATCGACTTGGCGTCGCCCATTCCTGCGTTGTTTACCAGCACGTGAATGTAGCCGAAACGATGTATGCAGTAATCAACAATTTCATTGCACTTGATTCTGTCGATTAGATCTATCTCAACATGTGAAAAGTTATCGTGAGCGAGTAATTCGTCAGGCGGAGCCTGGCTGTCCAGCCCGATAACCTTAGCGCCCTCCCTCATAAATACGCCGGCTGTGGCTTTGCCGATTCCGGACGACGCCCCGGTAATAATCGCCGTCTTGCCTTCTAAACGACCTTTCATTGCCGTGTCCTTCTTCATCGCCTCTTCTGTCATTGCTCTTGCGCTCGCCCGGAATCAACAGGCCCGTACAATAGTCCTCAAGCGACCGCGCCCGGTCTTCACGGCCCACAACCGCCGCTAACGAACCGACATAGTCGAAAAACGACCTTCACTCGATTGCGCCCCATGCTCCATCTTCGCCGCCATTCGCCATCCAGCCGAAACAGCAAAATAGCAAATCCCAACGCCGCGCGAATCTGGGAAAATCGTGACTCGGTAGAACTAAACCGGATATCTTCAAGAGCTATCGACAGCTCTTTTCCCCCAATTTCCGTGCCGATTCAAAGCCAAAACTCTTGCAGCCATGTTGAGCACCGGTCCGGTCAGTGCACCGCAGCGAACATGATCTTCTCCTCGGTCGCATCGGCGATATCCATCTCCTCCACGACCCGACCAGCGCGGCAGACGAGAACACGGTCTGCAATCACGAGCACCTCGGGCAGATACGAGGAGATAACAACCACAGCCATTCCTTCGTCGGCAAGGCGCCGAATGAACGCGTGAATCTCGTTGATCGCGCCGACGTCCACGCCGCGCGTCGGCTCGTCGAAGATGACCAGGCGCGGCTTCTGGACGAGCGACTTGGCGATCACGACCTTCTGTTGATTGCCGCCGGACAGTTGGTTGACCATCACGCGCGGATCGATGGAGCGTATCTGGAGCCTGGAAAGCCAATCGCGGGAGACCCAATTTTCTCGTTTCCGGGTGACGAGCACCGCATCTCGGTTGGCGACGAGCCAGCCGGTGTAGATGTTCTGCTCCACTGACATCAATTCGAAGAACCCGTTCAGCTTGCGGTCCTCGGTGATGTAGATGATTCCATCACGAACAGCCTGAGAGGGAACTCGATAGCGGACCGGCCGCCCATCCAACAGTATCTCGCCGCCCATAACGAGATTTCGCTTCAGAGCGCCGGAAACGATTTTCATCGTTTCTGTGCGTCCAGAGCCAATCAGCCCGGCCAAGCAAGTCACCTCGCCGGCGAACACCGAGAAGGAGGTGTTCTTGACGACGTCGCCCATGATTACGTTCTGTACGGAGAGCACCCGTTCTCGGCTGCCGCTCTTGTGCCGCGCCCCCTGCGGACCACCGTGGAGCGCCGGCGTCAGATCTCGACCCACCATGCTGCGCACCACAGCTTCCCGCGAAGTCTCCGAAACCGCCGTCGTGAGAACACGCTTACCGTCCCTGAGCACAGTGATCCGGTCGCCATACTCCAAGCATTCCTCGATGGCGTGCGAGATGAAGATTACCGCCACCTTCTGGCGCTTAAGTCGCTCGATCAGACTGAAGAAATGTTGCTTTTCCTCCGGCGTGAGCGTCGCGGTCGGCTCATCGAATATGATGAGGCGGGACTCGTGCAAGACAGCCCGGGCGATCTCTACCATCTGCTTCTGGGCGGCGCTCAAACGGGAGACCACGCTGCGCGGATCGATGTGGAAACCCATTGACTGCAAGATCTGCTGCGCTTTCAAGAACACTGGGCGCATAAAGGTGAGGGCCGGCTCCTGACCAAGATAAAGATTCTGCGCGACCGTCATGGTCGGGACTAGGCTGGTCTCTTGATATACCATCGTTATACCGCGCCGCAGCGCGTCCGCAGGCGATGTGAATCCGATCACGTCGCCGTCGAATGTGATTTTGCCCGAAGTCGGAGCCACCACGCCGGCGATCATTTTGCAGAGCGTGGATTTGCCGGCCCCGTTCTCGCCGACAAGGCCGTGGATTTCGCCCGCGCGCACGTCGAGATCGACATTTTCGACCACATTGAGCCCTTGGTAGCTCTTGGTCACACCCTCGACCGAGAGCAGCGGCGGGGCGTTTTCAGGATTCATGCGTGCCTCCCAGCGGCAGCAAGATTGCAGATTGCGCGAACGTGGTCGCCAGCAGACGACTGCCGGACATGCATAAGCCCAGCGTTCCGTGCCTCTCTCCGTCAGCTCGGCTGTGCAGTGTCGAGACCACATTAAACGCGCGATCGAAATGCGCGATCAGACCATACGATCGCCCGGGGGCCCACGGCTTTCTGACTCCATGCGTCCTCAGCAGCCCGAGCTGCTGGGGTTGTCGATGATCATCGTTCGGCGAGAGCGAAGGCGCGATCCAGAACTCCTGCGGCACTGTCCCGATCATGCGGCGGAGAAACTTAGGTTCGCGTAGCACGAACTCGACCAACTGCGTTCGAAGCGCCAAGAATGACACGAACCAGCCGCCCTGCCCGTCCGCCACGATTCGGGCCGGATACCCCGGCAGGTTATCGATTCCGACCGCGACCCCGGAGGTCGCCAGCTTCAAAGTCCGGATGCTGTAGGACCAGGCTTCGGTGAAAACGAGTTCCTCGTTTGCAGGCCCATCCGCCGCCAAGCCGAAGGGGAAAGCCAGTCCGGAGGCGAGGACGTTGACCTCCTCGTTTTCGCCCTCCCAACGCAGAATCCGGCCGGAGCGATCGTGCTCCATCAGGGAGCGCCGCCAATCTGCATATCGATTTCGCGTGGAGCCCTGAGCCAGGTAAATCGTATCGTCGGCCTCGGCGATGGCGGTGATGCAGCCGAGCGCCTCGGTTCCCCCGAGCAGCTCCCGGGTCTTGCCAGGCGGGATTGCGTAAACGCCGAGCCCTTCGGCAGCAATGAGAGGTCCGCGGGATTCGCTCCAGCCGAGCGCCGTTATCGGCGCCTGGAAGCCGCCGATCGAATCGATCAGTCTTCCATCGGACTGTAAGACCGCGACCGTATTGCCGGACGCCGCGTAGACTAACCCGTCATTCCCCGCCGCAATGGCGTCAGCCTCCTGAAGGCCGCGGGCGAAAGCAGGGCAGGTTTCCAGCTTCTCGTTCGCTTTCCATTGCCCGTCGAGGGCCGGGATCGCCCGACGAGAGGGTCGGCGCAGCACGACCTCCTTGAACAGCTCCGCAAAATAGAAAGTCATGTCGACGACACCGCCATGCTTGGGAACTGGGTTTCGTGGGCACTATCGCTGCGAGGCTTCACCCGGACCCTGCTGATCCGGTTGGTTGTGAGCCCGCCCAGGTAAAGCCAGCCCTCGTGCTCCCGCATGGAAGTGACGAGAGGAACGCTGCGGCCTTCGCGATCCCACAGGCAATCCAGTATGTTTCCGTTATCGTCGAATTTTACGATGCAGCCTATGTTCACGTTGGGACACAGCCATTCGTCGGGAGGGAGCTGCTTGATCATCCGGAGCCGGAAACTGGGCATCGTCATAGCGCGGTCCCATACCGCTGATCGCATCCCGACCAAGGCCAGCCAATATGAGCCGTCGGACGCACGGTTGATGTTGTCGGGATGACCGGGTAGGTTGGGGATGACGACCTCCACCTTGCCGGTCTTAGGGCCGCTGATCCAAAGACGGCGAATCACGCAGGCGTAGCTCTCTGCGAAGAGTACTGACCGGCCGTCGTGCGAAGCGCACACACCATTTGCAAAGTAGGCGCCATTGAAAACCGTACTAGTCGTGCCCTTCGAGGGATCGTAGCAGAGAAGCCTTCCATTAGGCCGGGCTTCGAGCCCGTCGAAGAGCCAGGTGTGAATGTCGTAACGAGTTGACCCGTCGCTGAAGAAAATGCGGCCGTCGGGAGCGACGTCGAGATCGTCCGCCAGTCGGATGATTGAGTCGTCGCGGATCGTGAACCAGGACCGGTTGGTGTGGTCGGTAAGCTTGAAGATCTCGCCGCTCGGCCGGACGCCGTAGAGACCCATTCCGCATACGCAGGTAACCAGATTGCCGGCCGCGTCGAACGCAAGGCCGAGCGGTCGGCCGCCGATATCGGCAAAGACCTCCCGCTTTTCGAAATTCGGTCCGGAAAATCGGATGATCCAGCCCTGCCGTGTGCCCGTGTAGAGCCGCCCTTCCCGGTCAAGGATCACGTCCTCGGGACCATCGACTTGATCCAACCCGATGACCTCGACATTGCTCAGCCGAGCGTTCATCGCATACGGCGAGTGGGGATCGGAATCGATTGCCGCCGGACGCGGAAGCAGGAGGAAGGCTGGGCTGATGTACGACTTTTGCAGCAGCTTGTGCCGGTTCTTCTCCCACTTGATGTCGAACGTCATGGCGACAAGAAGAATGACGCCAAGAACCAGCGACGTATAACCGCCGGGTAGCCCCTGACGCAGAAGCAAGTTGGAGATCACGAACGCGATGATCGTTCCCACGAGCGCGCGGATGACCGAGCCGCGACCTCCTCCGAGCGCAACGCCGCCGAGGATAATACCGGTAATGACAGTGAATTCGAGTCCAACGCCCGTATCGAAGCCTACGCTGTCCTGCCGCGCGGCATAGAAAGTCCCGGCCAGAGCCGAAAGCGTACCCGAGACCACGTAGGCCGAGAACACCGTGGCGCGAACATTTATGCCCGCATGATGTGCGGCTCTTCTTGACCCGCCAACCGCCTGGAGGCGCCAACCGATCCGGGACCGAGTCATCAGAATATGGAAGACGGCGGCGACAACGATCAGAACCAGGGCGTCAACCGGAACGCCCAGGATGGAGCCTTCGCCAAGCCAGAACCAGCTTTCATTGTCGATATTCGATCCCGCAATCCTCGCCGCATTGGCCAGCAGCAGCAGTTCCAGGGCAGCGCGCCAGATAACTAGCGCCGCCAGGGTCGTGAGGAATGCCTTGTTTCGAAAGAAGCCTATCAGTACGCCGTTGACGGTGCCCATCGCGGCGCCGACGACAAGTCCGGCGGCAAGCACCAACAGAGTTGGCGACTGGAGGACGTTGATCATGTACAGCGCGACAAAATTCCCCATCGCGTAGACGGCCCCCACCGACAAATCGATGCCGCCGCAATAGACAACCACCGCGAGGCCGAGCGCCACTAGACCGATCTCGGAGAACTGGCGGCCTATAGATGCAATGTTGGTGCCGCCGAGATAGCCCGGAGCCACATTTTCTGCGACTATCAGCGTTATAATCATAACTGTTACCGGAACGACCGAGTCGATCCACGGCTTGGACAACACCTCGCCGACCATATGGCCGGGCCATAGGCGTGAGAGCGCCGAACGGTTGAAAAAGGGCTTCATTCACCTCACCATTTGACGGTGAGGCGGCCGCGTTGGCGGCCGCCTGCTCAGACCACTATTTCTTGACCGGATCCCAGCAAAGTTTGTCGCTGTAGCCCACCTGCGAAATCTCCGTCAGAGGCGAATACAGGGCCCCCTTGAGAGTGCCGGCCTTGTAGTTGTTCTGGAAGAGATACGTGATCAGTTGCATCACGTCGCGTGCCTGCGAAGGCGCGTCGTAAGTCCAGAACTTCGTTATGTCGCCGGCCTTGACGGCGTCGCACGCGTATCGCGAGCCGCCGTCGTTCGAATAGTTGAGGACCTTACCCTTCAAACCAGCTTCCTTGATCGCCTGCGCGATGCCCATATCCATCACGCCCCACGTGCCATAGAAGGCGCAGAGGTCGGGATGCTGTTGCAGGATGGTCACCGCGAGATCGTGCGCCTTGTTCGGATCCCACTGGCCGCCCTGGTTGGCCACGATCGACATCTCCGAATGTTTGGAGAATACCGAGTCCACGCCAGCCATCTGGTAATAGCTGTCGGAGGCCGTGACGTCGCCCTCGATGATGGCGACCTTTCCGCTGCGGCCGCTTCCCTGCCCACACTGTTTGACCATCTCCTCGGCCGTCACGACGCCGACACCGGTCCAGTCGACGCCGACAAGCGCGGTCGAGTTCTGAAGCGACTTCTGGTTGATCTGGATAACGGGTATGCCGGCTTCCTCAGCCTTTTTGATCTGGCGAGCGGTGACCGACACGTTCCAATTGTGGATAATGATCGCGTCCGGCTTCTCCTGAATGACGGCCTCGAGCGCCTGAACTTGCGCCTGAGTGTTCCAATTGGAGTCGCGGACTGAATAATTCATCCCCAGCCTGGCGCTCGTCTCTTTGAACACGCGGTCCCACTCCGCCGTCAGATCGACCCCGAGCGTCGTAACGAGGAAAACAATTTTCTTCCCCTTGACCGCGTCGATATAAGGCTGACGCAATGACTCTATCCGCTGGGCGTCGTCCGCATGCGCCACGCTTCCCGCAACAAGACCCAGGGAAGCTCCTAAGAGCAAACCTTTCGCCACCTTACGATGAATCGCCTTGAACAACTTCATTGCTTCCTCCCTTGCTGAAATACGGTGTTCCAACTCTAGATGTCGCTTTGACGTCCGGTCTCCTCGTCACGAGGATGGAGAAAATTGTCTGTGACAATGGCGACGAGAAGTACGATTCCCTTAAGGAGATCCTGGTATTGCTTCGTCAGATCCATGATCGTGACGCCGTTCAAGAGCGTGCCGATCAGCAGGGTCCCCACAATGACGCCGACCACGCTGCCTGTCCCACCAGAAAGACTGACGCCGCCAACCACGACGACAAGGATCAGATCGAACAACATGCCGCCGTCCGCGACGCGCACCGAGAAAGTTGGGTTGGCGCCCGCCAGGATCAGTCCGCCGACGAAACCCACACATGCGGCTATCGTGTACTGGGCAACCGTTAGCGGCCGCACCGGAATACCGGACAAACGCGCGGTCTCGCTATTGTCGCCCATCGCATAGGTGAAGCGGCCCCACCTCGTGCGAGAAAGGAAAAGGTGGGTTAGCAGTAGAGTCGCGGCCGCCAGCCAGATGGATATCGGCATGCCGAGAAACGTTCGTTGCCCGAGAAAGGGGATGATCGTGTCGTGCGCCGGAAGGTACACCACGGTTCCGAACACCATGAAGAGCTGGCTCGCCCCCAACAGCACTATTGCCGCCGTGAGAGTCACGAAGAGCGCGGAGATCTCTAGGAACGCCACCGCGATGCCATTCAGCGCCCCGACGGCGGCAGCGAAGACCAGTCCGACAAGCAGAGAATTCAGTTCAGAATGCCCCTGCCCGGACAGGTAGACTGACCAAGATGCGCTGACCGCCATGATCGCGACGATGGAGAGATCGATGCCGCCTGCTATGACCACGACCGCCAGCCCGCAACCGAGCATCCCGAGGACCGCCACGCTTCTCAGAAGCGCCAGAATATTCGAGGTCGAGAGGAATCCAGGAAGGAACATCCCGAACAGAACAACTTCCAAGACGACCAGCAGAATCACGACCCGTTCTTGCGTCAGCAAGCTGCCGATCGTCTTCCGCCTCCTGTCGCGATCCGTTTCCCCTGTCATGTCTCGCCCGTCCGTTGGAAATGACTGTTCTTGGCGGCTAGACTTCCGAGATCTGCTGTAGCCGAGTTATCGAAGGGGGGCCGTCCATGGCTTCGCCAAGCCTGCGACCCAATGTGCGAAAGTGTTCCGACTTCCTATGAGCTTGGACCGCGGAATCGTCCTTGTAGCGCTCGACGAAGGTAAAGCTGAGGGGATCGTCGCCCGCGCATAGAGTGTATTGAAGGCAGCCTTCCTCCTCGGCGTTCACTCGCTCGACGAGTTCCAGAGCAGTCCGCCTGAACGCGTCCTCCATCCCCGGCTTCGCCTGCATCGTCGCAATAACGACCAACATCAGTCCCTCTCCGATCAGACGATTGTGACGCCGCCGTCCGCGACAATGACCTGACCGGTGATAAGGGCCGCCCCCTCCGACGCGAGGAAGGCGACCACCGATCCGATTTCATCAGGCTGGCCGATTCGACGCAGCGGCGTTCGGCTGTTTCGTTCGGCGACGGCTTCTTTGTCTTCCCAAAGCGCGCGGGAGAAGTCTGTCTTGACGAGACCAGGCGCGACGCAGTTTACGCGAATGTTCTTTGGACCCCACTCGACAGCCAGATTGCGCGCTAGCGCCATCTCCGCGGCTTTTGAGATGCCATAAGCGCCGATAGTCGCCGTGCCCTGAAGTCCTGCAACCGATGAAACGATGATGACCGAGCCGCCGCCGACTTTGGCCATTTCTGGAAGCACAAGGTTGCAAAGCCAGATTGTGCTCTTGACGTTCGAAGACATGATTTTGTCGAACGCTTCGTCTGGAAGTGTTGAGAGCGACCCCAATTTCGGATTGATCGCGGCGTTGCAAACAAGAATGTCGATCCGGCGCCATTTGGCCAGGGTCGCGGAGACAAGCCCTTCGACATCGCCTTTGCGCGAGATGTCGCAAGTCTGCGCGAACGCCTCGCCACCTTCCGCCGTGATCTCATCGACGACGATTTCACAGGCCGCCGCGTCTCGACTTGAAACGACGACTTTCGCGCCCAGCCTCGACATGATCAAAGCGGCGTAACGACCGACGCCCCGGCTAGAACCGGTGACGATCGCAACCTTGCCTCGCAAGGCGAAGGGGTCACTAGCGCGGATAGCTGTCATCATACCCACTCTCATTCGCTGCAAATAGAGCGGCGTTCTCGGGAACCGCGCGTGAACCAGCGGGGTGCGCATATTTGGCCAACTCATGCTTCGCGATTGTTTGGCGATGCACCTCGTCCGGACCGTCTGCGAGTCGCAACGAGCGAGCGCGCGAATAGGCGAACGCCAAGTGGAAATCCTGCGAGACGCCGGCGCCGCCGCACACCTGGATGGCGCGGTCCAGGACTTTCTGGGCCATGTTCGGAGCGACGACCTTGATCATCGCGATCTCAGCGCGCGCAGCTTTGTTTCCAACCTCATCCATGAGCTTCGCCGCATGCAGCGTCAGAAGTCGCGCCTGCTCGATTTCCATTCGGCACTCTGCGATCCAGTGCCTGGTGACGCCGTGGTCGGCGATCCGGCGTCCGAACGCTTCTCGTGACAAAGCGCGACGACAGAGGGTCTCCAGCGCGCGCTCAGCCATGCCGATCGCCCGCATACAGTGATGGATGCGCCCCGGCCCCAGCCTGCCCTGCGCGATCTCGAAGCCTCGGCCTTCGCCAAGAAGCATGTTGTCGGCAGGCACCCGCACGTTCTCGAATACGACTTCGGCGTGCCCGTGCGGGGCATCGTCATATCCAAAAACCGTAAGCGGCCTGACCACCTTCACCCCGGGCGCGTCCATCGGCACGAGGATCATCGATTGCTGGCGGTATTTCGGGGCCGTGGGATCCGACTTCCCCATCACGATCGCAACGCGACAATGCGGATGCATTGCCCCGGAGGTCCACCACTTGCGGCCGTTGATGACGTAATCGGACCCGTCCCTGCGAATCTCGGTCCGAATGTTCGTTGCATCGGACGAGCCCACTCCCGGCTCCGTCATAGCGAAGCATGAGCGAATTTCGCCGCTCAGGAGCGGGGTCAACCACCTTTCCTTCTGCTCCGGAGTTCCGTAGAGCATCAGGGTTTCCATATTGCCGGTGTCGGGGGCCGAGCAGTTAAAGGTTTCCGCACCTATTGGCGAGCGGCCCATGATTTCGCACAGCGGGCCATATTCGGCATTGCTCAGGCCCTCCGGATGGTGGTGACGCGGCATGAAAAGGTTCCACAGGCCGCTACTCTTCGCCTGCTCTTTCAGCCGCTCCATGATCGGCGACTTCGCCCATCGTGTCGCGGACGAATCAAGTTCCTGCTCGTAGGCCATTTCCGATGGTAAAACAAAGTCATGCATGAAATCCACAATTCGCTTGCCGAGCCGCTCCGTTCGCGAGGGTGTCATAGAGATTTTCTCCAGCTCGGGCGCATCACGACATAATGGACGGAGTTGAGCGCGCCCAGCACCGCTGGACCTGAAATGCGTCTTCCGTTCTGCGAAACTGAATTTTGCATGTTGACACGATGCTTAGGATGCTGTTGGCTGTCTGTCAATCGGCGGCGAGAGGAAAATTTCGGGGCGACGAGGCCTGTCACAGAGTCGTTGTTCAGGGCCCCGGCGCGCTTCCCAATCAAACAGCCGGGATGGTCAGCTATGCACCTCGCATCGGTCGTCCATGGCGTTCGTATCGAGAGAAGACGTTCATGAAGCTGAGGGGAAGAGTGGTCGTTGTCACCGGCGGCGCCGAAGGCATTGGCCGCGGACTGTGTGAAGCGTTTGCGGATCAAGGCGCGAAGGTCGTCGTTTCGGATATCGACGAGGCCGCGGCCCGAGCGACGGCCGCTCGCATCGGCGGCAGGGCCGAGATCTGCGACGTATCCGACGAAACGCAAATCGACCGCTTGGTTGAAGGCGTGGAAGAGAAAGTCGGACCTATCACGCTCTTCTGCTCCAACGCTGGCATCGGCAATTTAGGATCGCCCGGGCTGGCAACCTCGGCCGGCAATGAAGTGTGGCAGCGCGCTTGGACCATCAACGTGATGGCGCATGTCTTTGCTGCGCGCGCGCTGCTGCCGCGGATGATCGCGCGGGGCGAAGGCTATTTCCTCAACACAGTCTCCGCGGCTGGACTTCTTTCGCGCATCGGCGACGCGGTCTACTCGACGACGAAACACGCCGCGGTCGGTTTTGCTGAGAACCTCGCCATAACGCACAGGGAAGAGGGTATCCGTGTCTCGATCCTGTGCCCGATGGCCGTGCAGTCAGCGATGTTAAACAATAGCGAAGGCGCGGCGGAGGCCATCGACGGCGTGCTTCAGCCTCGCGCAGTCGGAGACATGGTGGTCGAGGCTCTGGAGAAGGAGATTTTTTGCATTCTGCCGCATCCCACGGTCGGAGACTACTACCGGCATAAAGCCGAGAACTACGACCGGTGGATCGGCGGCATGGCGAAGCTGCGGCGACAGCTCGGCAACGCACGATCAATATAGGCGCGATTGGGAGACCCTGCATGAATTGGAGTGGAAAAGTCGCGGTCGTCACCGGCGCCGCCCAGGGGATGGGCGCCGCGCAGGCGCGTCTGTTGCTTGAGCGTGGGGCGATCGTCTATGCGATAGACAAGGCGGAAATAACCGAATGGCCAGGCACACAGCCCGGCCTGCTGGTTCCCTATCGAATGGACGTCACGGAGCCGCCGGCATGGGATGAACTGGCCGCGACCCTCGCAGCGCGTTCCGAGCCGCTGGTTGCCCTGGTCAACAATGCAGGCGTCACGTTCCGACGCTCCGTCACGGAAACGACCCCGGCGGAATGGGCCTTCGTCCTTGGCGTAAATCTCACCGGCCCGTATCTCGGCATTCGGGCGCTTGCTCCTCTGATGCCTCCGGGCGGCGCGATCGTGAACATCGGCTCAGTCGCAGGCCACTCCGGCTACTTCGCCGCGGCGTACTCGGCGAGCAAATGGGGTGTTCGAGGGCTCACCAGGGCGGCGGCTCTCGAACTAGTACACGCCGCCGGAAGATCGAACTCCGTTTCGCGTTCATGCGGCAAGCGGCTTGCCAGTCATGGTCCACTTGAAGGGTTTGGCGAGAGTACGGTTGAAGTATGCGATGAAGGCTTCG